>JBBRFA010000009.1:0-51197 GCA_038225185.1 Chthoniobacterales bacterium | reverse complement strand
TGCAGGGCTTTGCGAAAGCGGGTGGGAATGACCAACTAGCCTTTGGTCGAGATCGCCGCGGAACTCATGGCCGAAGGCTTACCCTCCCGCTAGATTAGTCGGCTTAAATCTTCTCTCAGGCTGCCACGGCCCGAGGCGCGTCATGCAGAACGATGAGTCTTTCGCCCCGAATCGGCATAATAGCGAAAGCGCGACCTTGGTTGTCGCAAAATTCCACCTCGAAGGCGGTATCATCGTAGGTCATAACCACGGTGCCCATCTGTCCCCGACGCAACGTGAGAGGCGCACCCGTGGAAAAATGGGTGGCCCGAATTTCTTCCAAGAGTGCCACCACCTCATGCATTTGGATTTGTGGATTCACGTTTGCTTACGCCGCTAGTGCTTCGGAACGCACGCAGAGGCGTTCTTCTTTGCGGGGAGCTTCTATTTGCGATTCGGCTACACTGACCACCGCCACGCTATCTCCCACCGCATTGAAAACCTCCAGCTCGTAACCCGGTTCCTGTTCCGGACGACCTTCATAGTATTCCACGATGGTGGCCAAATCTCCGCGTTTCAAATTTTCCGCAGGAATGTCTTTTGCCAAAACGATGCGACTGTAGAGTGGATATTTCATGCGTGGTGGTTTTTAAACCCAACGAGAAACAGGAGGATCGGTGAGCACCATCACCTGTTTACTTGCAATGCTTGGAACTGATGCGAGGCAGTTTCTCCGCGATGATTGGTAGTCCCAGCCGCTTGTTTTCCGCAATCACTTGCCGTGACGCACGGAGCATGGCTGCATTTGCCAATTCCACAAAACGGGATGGATTGTCGGGGATGCTATTAGCGGAGGCTTTTGAGGATACTTTCATACATTTGAGGATCGGCGATTTTTAAACCAGCCTTATGCCACTCCGCCACCATGACTGGTGGTTGCAAAGTGGAGTCGTAAAGAATCGCGTGATCCGCCAAGGGCAGGTAGCGATGGAAAAAGTTTCGTAGGCTGGGGTGGAAGCGGCGTTTCAGGTCAGCCAGAGGGACGTCGTGACCACCTTTTTTGACGCGTTCCCGGACCCGCCGGATGCTGTGCTGCACGGTGGCGAGCCGGAGGTAGCAGAGATGGATGCGATAGCCTTGTGCCTTGGCTTCTGCAAGCATTTTACCGTAGGTGAGGCCGCTGAGGGTGGATTCAAGGGCGAAACTCCGTCGTGCCGCGACAAGTTCTTTCAATCGAGTCAGCAACAATCTGGCGGCACGGATGCCAGCAGCCTGGGGATCGAGCGGAGAAAGTCCGGCAGCGAGAGAATCGGCATTCAAAAACTCCATGATGCCGATGGCAGGCAAAAATTGTCGCGCAAAAGTGGTCTTGCCTGCGCCGTTGGGTCCGCCAATCAGGTAAATGATGGGCGTTTCCTCAGTCATGGCGGATCAGATTTTTGCAGGCGGTTGTGAGATGTTGCAAGGCTGCCTGGGTGTCGGCAGGAAGAAGATTGGCTCCGAGGGAGAAACGGACGGATTGATGGGCGGCATCGCCGGGTTTCATGGCGGCGATGACGTGGGAGGGATCGGGGGAATCGGCGAGGCAGGCAGAGCCGCTGCAGGCGCAGATACCAACTTGATCGAGGAGGAGAAGCAAAGCCTCGGATTCGATACCGTGGAAGGTGATGTTCGTGGTGTTGGCGAGGCGATTTGTGGGGGTGCCGTTGAGTTCGGTGTTGGGAATCGCGGCGAGGATGCCTCGTTCCAGTGCGTCGCGGAGGGGGCGGACGGTGCTTTCGTAGGAGGAAATTTTTTTGGCAGCATGTGCGGCAGCGATGCCGAGGCCGATGAGGTAAGGGACGTTTTCCGTGCCACCGCGCCGGGAGCGTTCCTGGTGTCCACCGTGGAGGAAGGGAATGAAAGGGGTCTTGCGTTGCACATAGAGTGCGCCGATGCCTTTGGGGGCTCCGATTTTGTGTCCGGTGATGGAAAGATAATCGAAGGGAATGGCGCGAACGTCGATGAGAAGCTTACCCGCCGCCTGCACGGCATCGCAGTGATAAGGAACGCCTCGACTGCGGCAGAATTCGGCTATTTCTTGGACTGGAAAAAGGACGCCGGTCTCGTTATTAGCCCACATGAGGGAAACGATGGCCGTGTCTGTGGCAAGGGCATTTTCCAAATCTGCCAGGGATAGCAAACCTTCGCGATCCACGGGCAGATAGGTGACGCGATAGCCGTGATGCTTTTCGAGGAACTGGCAGTAGGTGAGAACGGCGGAATGTTCCACCCGCGAAGTGATGATGTGGCGTTTTTCCGGCTGCGCCAATATCGCGGAATGGATGGCGGTGTTGTTGCTTTCGGTGCCGCCGCTGGTGAAGAGAATCTCGCGCGGCGACTGGCAACCGAGCAGGGTTGCGACTTGCTCGCGGGCGACTTCGATCATGGATTTAAGCCGTGAGCCAAAACGGTAGCTGCTGGAGGGATTTCCCCATTCCCCGGCCAGATAGGGCAGCATTGCCTCGCGCACTTGAGGCAGAATAGGCGTGGTGGCGTTGTGGTCGAGGTAGATCATGTGTGCGGGAAGAAAAGATTACACGGCGGGCAGCACCATTTTGGAAAGAGTTAATTCGCTTCGCGGTGGGATAATGCCAGAGGAAAAACCTGTTTTTACTCTTTTAAATGCCGCAAAGCTTCGAGGATGGCGGGAATAATCAGCGGGAGACATTCCCCGATGGCCTTGGGATTGCCGGGTAGATTGATGATCAAGGTGCGTCCGCGAGTTCCCGCAGTGGCGCGGGATAAAATGGCGGTGGGCACTTTGGGGAAGGAGGTTACCCGCATGATTTCGCCAAACCCCGTCAACTCTCTTTCCAAAACCGAGCGGGTGGCTTCGGGGGTCACATCACGGCGTGCCGGGCCGGTTCCGCCGGTAGTTAGGACAAGATCGCACGCTTCCTCATCGCATAGCTTACGCAAAAGGCTGGCTATTTCCTTTTCCTCGTCGGGCAAAATGTTTCTCACCCATTCGCAGACATTCACTTCGGCAGCTAACAGAATGCGTTCGATTTCCGGTCCGCTGCGATCTTGATAGATGCCGGCACTGGCGCGGTCGCTCAGAGTGAGGCGGGCGACTTTCATTCCTTGATTTTTTCCACCAAATGAATATCGAGAATCCTCATGTTTTTATCGACGGCTTTGCACATGTCGTAAATGGTGAGGGCGGCGATGGAGACAGCGGTAAGAGCTTCCATTTCGACCCCGGTTTTGGCTGTGGTGCTTGCGGTGCAGGAAATCCTTACCCCGTCTGCCTCGACGGTAAAATCCACGGTTACATTTTCCAGAGGCAGGCTGTGGCAGAGTGGAATGAGGCTGTCGGTGCGTTTGGCGGCCTGGATGGCGGCGATGCGGGCCACTGTTAGCACGTCGCCTTTGGGCAGGGCATTTTCCTTGAGCAAAGCGAGGGTGTCGGGGGCTAGCAAGATCGATCCGACGGCCACCGCGCGTCTGCGTTGGAGGGGTTTATGTCCCACATCGACCATGCGGGCGGCGCCCTCGGCATCGAGGTGGGTAAATGGTTGGGAAGACATGGTATTTATGGTTTCACAAAGTGTTGGGAAGGTCCAGCAGGAGTGTTTGCAAGGGGTCATCGTCCTGCCAATGGGCGGGCAGATGGATCAAGGCTTGCACGCCAGCGAGGGAAAAGGTGTCGCCCGAGGTGGACCAGTGGAGGGGGGTTGCTGTTAGGTAGCCATCGATGCAGTGGATGGTGGCCGGCCAGAATGTTTCTCTTGGGTTAGAGGATAAAATCTCGCGATGTTGCACGGGTAATGTGAGGAAATTCCAACTGGGAACACGGCCTGCGAGAGATTCCAACGTTAGCCGAATTGCCACCTGCCAGCAGACAAAATGCGAAACCGGATTGCCGGGGATCACGAAAGCCAGAGAGGTGTCGCGGGTGGCGAAGGTGAGTGGTTTACCGGGGCGCAAATTTACCTGGTCGAAATGGATCGTGTAGCCCGACTTTTGCAAGGCTTTCTGGCCAAAATCATATTCTCCGACGCTTGCGCCACCGGAAATTAGTAAAAGGTCGCCGCCCAGGCCGGCAGCGGCGGTAAGCAAATCCAAATCGTCTGCGATAGGGCGTGATTGTATTTTGACGCCCTCTTTTTCCAACAAGGCGGCTAGGAGGATGGAATTGGTGTCGCGTATTTTTCCTTCGGTGGGAATTTCCTCGGGGCGAACGAGTTCGTCGCCAGTCGCGAGATGATGGATGCGAGGGAGGCCGATTACTTTTGGTTTCACGACTCCTAGTTGAGCAAGAATGGCGAGTTCGGTCGCCCGCAACACGGTGCCTGCGGCAAGAACGCAGGCACCGGGAACGGCTTCACTGCCTTTTTTGCGAATGAAACGATTTTCGGGAAATGCCTTAATGGTAACTGCGTCATTTTCCCGGTGGACCAATTCCTGTGGAACCACCTGAACGGCACCTGCGGGTAGCAACGCACCTGTGTAGATCCGAATCGCCTCCCCAGGATGCAGGGGTCGTCCGGGGATGGACCCGGCGGATAATTCGTCAGTGACAACAAATTTACCCGGCGCATTTCCCGTCCCCACGGCGTAACCATCCATCGTCGAGCGATCTCCCGATGGGTAAAAGGCATCGGCCAGCAATGGTTGCGCCAGGACGCGACCGCGAGCCTCCGCGAGGGGAACTTCCACGGGAGACAGCGGCTGGGTTTTCTCAGAAATTATTCGTCGCGCATCAAGCAGGGAGATCATACACTTTGCATGATGAATTACTTCCCGGTAGCTCTGCAACCCAATAGTCGAACATGTCCATCACGATTCTAGCTTTTGCCCAAGCCCGCGATGTCGTGGGATTTTCCAGTCGCGAAATCTCCTGTCATCCCGACGAGACGCCCCGCATGGTTTACCTCCGCATCGTTGGGGAAGCTGTGCCGGGGCATTATCGTGTCGCCCTGGATTGCGAATACACGACGTGGGATGCGCCGGTGGGGCAGGCGCGTGAACTGGCAATTTTACCACCAGTATCCGGAGGTTAGGAAAAAAATAATGATCATCCGTATTCATTTTACCGAGGAAGCGATTGTAAGGCCACCGGTGGAGTTTTTTTCACGGGAAACAGGGGCCAGTCTGGAGTTTCTGGGCGTCGTTCGTGAGCTGGAGAATGGCAGGCCGCTTTCGGGGCTGCATTATGAGGCTTATCTTCCCATGGCAACACGGCGGTTGGAAGCTCATCTGGCCGATTTGGGGCAACTGCATCGCTGCGATTCCGTCAATTTTATTCATCGACTCGGCTGGGTGCCGGTGGGAGAGGCTTCGTTGTTGATTCGAATTCAAAGCGCGCATCGGGCTGAAGGTCTGGCATTGATGGCGAAATTGATCGACCTGCTAAAACAGGACGTTCCCATTTGGAAACTCTCCCCCGACTAAAGATCAGAATGGTGGAAGCTAGCAAGCTACTTTCTTCTCACAATCTTCTTTCGCTCTTCATCATAACTTCATTTACGCGTGCGACATTTTTCCCATGTTGCATCGTATTTTACCCTTCATCGTAAGTGGTCTGCTTACTCCGTTGATCGCGGCGGACAATTCTGGCCGTGTCGAACTTCCTCTAAGTCTCTGGCAGGAAACGCAAAGTCGTCTGGCAGCGCTTGAGGAGGCTCAAAAGAACGTTCCTCCCATCCAAATAGCACCGCCGATAGTGAAAGTGGTCAATTTTGTGCGCTGCGTCATCACCCCGGGCGAGAGCGCTTTTCTGCTCACGACTGAGATCGAAATCGATAATCTTACCAGGGATTGGATCACGATCCCTCTTATTTCCTCCATTTATCCACTGATCTCAGCGGAGGCTGATCATGGAAAAATAATTGCCAGCGAAAATGGCTACGCTTTGGTGTCTAATCATCAGGGAATCGTCAAGATACGATTGGTTCAGGAGGTGATTTTTCCCAAGGAATCCGAGTCCGGTCTTTCCAGTTTTTGGATATCTGCCGCGAACGCGCTTTCCTTTTGGATCAACCCTGGAAGCGATGCCTGGAATGTGACAGTGAACCAACGTCCACTTACCACGGAGGGTCTGATTTTGCCGGGAGTGGACACAGATGGCAAAGAGCGTTTAAACCTGGAGATCGGACGCGCGACTGCCAATAAAACCGAGGAATCTGTCTCCACGAAACCTGGCGAATGGGACAGTCGTTCCGAGGCGCAGGTTAAGTGGCAGGATGGCAGGCTTTTTTATCGACATCGTCTGGTTTTGCTTTGCATGGAAGGAAATCCCAGAATGGCTGAGTTAGAGATTCCGATAGGTGTGGTGCTTATCGAAGTTGCGGGGGATGATTTGGAAAAATGGAGTGCTAACAAGCCAGGTCGTCTGGAAGTAACGTGGAAGAAATCCGGGCTGCGACAACGTGTGGTGAACGTTCTTTTTGCATTGGAGCATCCTGATATCCTTGCCCCGTGGCCACTGATCGGTGCGGTTTCGGCGTCCTCCAATTCAATGCCGGGCCTGTGGCATTTGCAGATCCCTGCCGGGATTGAGCCTCGCCTTCCCCAGGAGCGCCCCCTCGCGGCTTCTCTCTCCGATTGGATGCGGGAGCTTGCCGCCAGGGATGTGGGCGCTGTGTTTCCAGCGAAGCCTGGCAGCGCAATAACGATGGATGAAGTGCGGACGGTCGTCCTATCGGATGCACAAGTGGCGGCGGCTGATTTCCAGACCGAACTCGCGCTGGGCGGGGGAATGTTAACCGAAGCCAGGTTTGAACTCGCTGGTAACAGCCAGGCCGGGATGATCTTGCAATTGGAGCCCGAAGCCCGCCTCCTCGCGTGCCGGGTGGACGGGGTCGTGGTCTCGCCGATTGACCTTGGCAAAGGCCGCATTCGTATCGTGCCACCTTCCACTGATAAAACGAGTTCTGTCGTGGAGCTTACCCTTTCCCAGCAGATGGCCCCATTCAATCCTGCCAGTGGACAGATAAGAATCGAGTTGCCCTCCACGCCTCTGCTAACAAAAAGCACCACCTGGAGCATTCGTCTTCCTCAAGAGATAGCCTTGAGCGCATTCGACGGATCCGTCTCCGCAGGAGCATCAACGGGCAAAGGTGAAATCCGATTTCAGCAACAGCTCTATCGCGACACCTCACCGGTGGTCACTCTATTTTACCAGAAGAAAATGAAATAACCGCCATGAAACTCACTTACATCGAACAACGACTGGATCATCTCCTTAAACGCCAGGTTAACACACCGAAACGAACCGCGTCCAAGAACCACCTTCATCAATCGAAAATCCGGCGTCAATGCCACAAAAATTCACCCAGCCAACTTTTACACCACTTATGAGCCTGAAACATCTTTTCGCTATTATTTTTATTTTTCTTTGCACCTGCATAGGTTGGGGTGTGCTTGGAGTTAGTCTTTCGACCCGTTCCAACTGGTCCGAGAATATCCTGCGCGAAAAAGTCGCCAAACAATGGGGGGGAACTCTACAGCAGACGCATCCCTCCCTGTTTGTGGAAGCTCCCGATGCCACTGGCGGCAAACGTTTTTTTTCACCGGCAGAAAGTCGCGTCGTCGTCTCCCTGGAGAACGATCCCAAACGCAAGGGATTGCTTTGGAATCGCACCTATAATGTTAGCTTCGACGCCGGGTATCGAGTGGAAAACAACAGTCCGATTGATCAAACGATTTTTATTAACTTTCAATTTCCCGCCAGCGATGTCGGTTATGAGAAATTTGCCTTTGAGATCGATGGCAAACCAAGCATCCAGAATCCGAAACGAGGTGAAGCTCTGCTGGAATCGGTGCGGGTAAAAGCTGGCGCCTCGGTGCCTTTGCGCATCGCTTATCGCACGCGTGGACTTGATCGTTGGGGATATTCCTTCGGCGAAGCCACCCGGATTAGCAATTTTTCGCTTACGGTAAAGACAGATTTTCTCGATCACAATTTTCCTGATGGCACGAGTTCACCCACAGAGCGCATAGCCAGTAAAAAGGGATGGGACTTTACGTGGAGTTATCCCGATGTGATCGGAGCCCAGGCCATTGGATTGGAAGTGCCAGCGATTCTTAATCCCGGCCCGGTGGCGGCTCGGATCACTTTTTTTGCTCCTGTATCGCTCCTGTTTTTTTTCGCGGTGGTCATTATTTGGTCCCTGGTTTCACGAACGCCTTTGCATCCGATGCATTTTTTCTTTCTTGCGTCGGGCTATTTTGCATTTCAGCTTTTATTTGCCTATTTGGTGGACCTTATTCCATTGTGGCTGGCTTTTGGGATCGCCTCCGCAGTATCGCTTTTGCTGGTGGGCGGCTACCTTCAGATGGTCTTTGGCTGGGCGTTTGCGCGTTGGCTGGTGCTTGCGCAAGTGGCTTACATGGTGCTGTTTAGCGCGAGTTTCTTTCTCGATGGAATCTCGGCGCTGACGGTGACGATTGGAGCGATTACGACTTTGGCCATTCTGATGAAAGCCACGGCTCGGATCGACTGGAGCACACGATTCCAGAGGCAAAGTTCTCCACCAAAATTGCCTGCGGAAGGATAAAAAACCGAAAGAAAAAGGTGCGAATAAGTCTCAAATGCAAAATACTTCTTGCTCATAAGACCCAGTCGCATTAAAAATTGGGTCATGTCTCACTTATTTACTCCGTTATTACGCCGTTTTTCGCGGCGGTGTTTCCCCGTGCTTTTCGCCACTTTATTGCCTGTCGGCGTTGCGTTCTCTCAGAACCCCGACCTAATTTCTTTGGATACTCTCCTCGTCGAATCCGAGGGGGTTCCTTTTATTCAGGAGCCTTTCCTGGCTCCCGTCGCTGGCGTGAAGGTTTATAAAGGAAAAAAAACATCTGTCATCGATCTCGATGCTTTCCCCAAAATTACCAATAACAATTACCGGCAGGCCCTGGCCAAGACTCCGGGTCTGGTGCTTAGTGAGGAAACCTCACCGTTGGTTAGTATTGGCTACCGTGGTCTCGACCCGCATCGTGTGCAATACACCCAGGTCTTAAAGGATGGCATCCCGATCCATGCCGACCAATTTGGTTACCCCGAAGCCTACTACACCCCGCCTCTCGACACGGTGGATCGCATCGAATTCCTTCGTGGTGGTGCAGCCCTGGCCTATGGTCCGCAACCAGGCGGGGCGCTGAACTATATAACCCATCGTCCAAGTGCCGACAAGACTCTGGAAGGCGGCACATCGCATACCTTTGGCAGCGACGACTATTACTCGACCTTTTCCTATCTCGACGGCACGTCGGGCAGATTGGGATATTACGGATATTTCAACCACCGCAGCAGCGATGGATTTCGCACGGCAAACAGCGATTACGAACTCAACGCGGGCCAGATCAAATTGGTTCTCGACGCGGAAACTGCGAGTCGCTGGTTTCTAACCTTGGAAGCCTATCATGAGGAACACGGCGAGCCAGGCGGACTTACTTTTGCCACCGGACCGACCAGTGTAAACTACAACGATGATCGCGAACAGGCATCGCGTTTGTTCGATCGGTTCAACGTTACGCGTCATTCAGCATCGCTGCAATGGGAGCTGGATCTCTCCAATCAAACCCGCCTGGTTACGTCGGCCTGGGGCACTTACTATCGTCGTTACAGTGCGCGTCAACGCGGAGGTGGCTTCGGCACAGTGCCGACCGGCCCCGATGCCAACTCCAACGGTATCGAGGAGCAGGAATTTTACACCCTGGGTTTTGAGACCCGGTTGCGTCACGATTACGAATGGTTGGGCGGTGACCATACCTTGGTCGGCGGAGTGCAATATTATCGCACCGAATCGCCCCGGCAGGATCGTCGCGGATTAGCGGCCGATGCCACGGATGGCGTGCTGCGGACAGATACAGATCGTGAAGTGACCTATCTGCCGCTCTTTGTGGAAAATCAGTTTAACTGGGGGAAATTTTCCATTACTCCCGGGCTACGCATTGAAAATGTCTGGCAGGGTGTGAGGGAAAAAGTGAACGTCGCCAAGACCGCCACGGGCGTCGCCCTGGCGGATGAGGACGAGTTTGATTTTGTGCCTCTTCTCGGATTGGGATCAGCCTATGAATTCGTCGAGCGAATCGAACTTTATGGTAACATCTCGCAATCCTATCGTCCGAAGATTTACACGCAGGCTGTGCCCACCGACGGCACTGCCCTGGTGCCGGACGATTTGCAATCCAGCCAGGCCTTGCAATATGAAATTGGCTTTCGTGGACGCCCAGCTTCCTGGGTAAGCTGGGATGTAAGTGCTTTTCTGCTCGATTTCGATGATCAGATCGGTGTGGTGGCATTGCCTGGTGGCTTTAGCACGGTGGCAAATGTCGGGCGTGCAAAACATTACGGGGTGGAAATAGCGGGCGACCTGGACTTGATTGGCATGTTAGATTCCTTTCAGGGGGTGGAACCTGTCTCGGATGGAAAAAATGCGGTGGTGCAAGCCAGCTCCCGCAGTTTGGCAGAACGCATCGGTTCGTTAAATCTTTATGGCAACGTCTCCTTCCTCGATGCCGAATTCGTATCGGGTCCGTTGGAAGGTTTCAGACCGCGCTTTGCACCCGAATACCTGTTGCGAGCGGGATTGATCTACGCCGCACCGGGTGAACGGGTTCGGCTGGCATTCACGGGCACTCTGGTGGGCGATAGTTTCTCGGAGGATAGCAACACGCTTGAAAGAAAAGTTCCTGCCTATGCAGTGTGGGACCTGACGGCGGAGGCTAAAATTTACAAGGACATTTTCTCAATCAACGCCGGGATAAACAATCTCTTCAATGAAGAATATTTCGCCCGGATTAGGAACGACGGGATCGATCCTGCTGCCGGGAGAAATTACTATGTGGGTTTCGCGCTGAAGTTTTAAGCAGGAGACTTCGCACAAGTGGCGATGCGCGTTGTGCCGAAAAAAGAGTGGTTTAAAAAAGGCAGTGTGATAAAAATAAAGGTTCCATGCCCGAGCCATTTATTTCCCCGGATTTTCTTCTCACCAATGACACGGCGCGACGGCTTTACCATGAAGTCGCCGCCCCGTTGCCGATCATCGATTATCACTGCCATTTGTCGCCGCAGGATCTGGCGCGGAACAGGCAATTTACCAATCTTTACGAAATCTGGCTGGAAGGCGATCATTACAAATGGCGCGCTCTTCGGAGCAATGGTGTCTCCGAGGAATTAATCACCGGCAGTGCCACTCCGCGCGAGAAATACCAGGCCTGGGCGGAGACGATGCCTTACACGTGGCGCAATCCGCTTTTTCATTGGAGTCAGTTGGAGTTGAGTCGTTATTTTGGAATCGATGCCTTGCTCGACGCCGACAATGCGGAGGAAATCTGGAATCTGGCTGGTAACATTCTGGCCACGCCGGGGTTGACTGCCCACGGGATTTTGGAAAAGTTTCAAGTCGAATTCGTTGGCACCACGGATGATCCGGTTGATTCCCTCGAAGCCCATGCCAGCATCGCGGCTTCCGGTATTTCCACGCGCGTCGTTCCCACCTATCGACCGGATAAAGCGACTAATTTCTCGGATCTGGACGCGTGGAATGGCTGGGTCGATCAACTTCAAGTAGTTGGCAAGCTAGCTATTTCGAACTACGATGATTTTTTAACCGCCCTACATGGCCGGCACGATTATTTTGGATCGTTAGGTTGCAGGCTTACCGATCATGGCCTGGTCCAGGCGCCTGGGCTAACCGGAACCGAGCATGCACTATCGGATACGTTCCGCGAGGCACGCGCGGGGAAACTGCCGTCCCCGGAGGCAGCCGAGCGTTTCGCGGGAAGTGTTTTGCGCGAAGTGGGTCGTTGGAATGCGGAGAAAAACTGGACTATGCAGCTTCACCTCGGCGCGCAACGCAACAATAACACCCGAATGCTGCAAAAGCTGGGACGCGATGTTGGCTTCGATTCCATCGGCGACACGCCGCAAGCGGAAAATCTCGCCCGTTTTCTCGATAGTCTGACAGTGACCGGCCAACTCCCGAAAACCATTATTTACAACCTCAATCCTGCTGATAATTATCTGTTTGCCACCATGATAGGAAATTTTAACGAAGGTCCCACGCCCGGCAAGGTGCAATTTGGCTCGGGCTGGTGGTTTCTCGATCAGAAGGAAGGCATCGAGTGGCAGTTGAATGCAGTTTCGCAATTGGGTTTGCTCTCGCGGTTTGTGGGCATGACGACCGATTCCCGCTCTTTTCTGTCGTATCCGCGTCACGAGTATTTTCGCCGTATTTTATGCAACATGCTGGGGCAGGATGCGGAATCTGGCCTGATTCCGCAAGACTGGAAGACGCTTTCCCGTTATGTTGCCGATATTTCCTATCATAACGCCCGGAAAGCCTTTCAAATTGACTAACCTATTATGAGCCATTCACTATTTTCATTAACGGATCAGATCGCTGTCGTCATTGGGGCCACGGGAGTGTTGGGAGGAGGCATGGCCGAGGCTCTGGCAACGGCAGGTGCGCGGGTCGCAGTGTTAGGACGTTCCGAGGAACGAGGCCTGGACACCGTGCGCCGGATTACCGAACAGGGTGGGACGGCCCGTTTTTTTCCTGCAGACGCCACTTCGCGCGAAAGCCTGGTCCAGGCCCGACGGGAGATCGAAAAGCATTTTGGTCCCACAGAAATTCTCTTGAATGCCGCCGGCGGCAACGATCCCAGGGTGACGGTGACGGCGGAACGCCCGTTTGAATCCATCACCCTGCCCGATTGGCTGGCGGGGTTCGACCTTAACCTGATCGGTGGGGCGCTTTTACCCTGTCAGGAATTCGGTCCGGGCATGGTGGAAAGAAAGTCGGGCAGCATCATTAATGTGGCTAGTGTCTCGGCGCATCTCCCTCTTTCGCGGGTGGTCGCATATTCGGCGGCCAAGGCAGCGGTGTTAAATCTTACCCAATTCCTGGCGCGCGAATGGGCTCCCCACGGGGTGCGGGTAAATTCGATCACCCCCGGATTTTTTCCGGCGGAACAAAATCGCAAGCTGCTATTTAACGAGGATGGCTCCCCGACCCCGCGGGCGCAGTCCATTCTGGGACATACCCCGATGGGAAGATTTGGCACTGCGGATGAGTTGCAGGGTGCCTTGCTTTTTCTCGCCAGCAAGATGGCTAGTAGTTTCGTCACTGGCACCGATCTTCGGGTGGACGGAGGTTTCCTATGCCAGACAATCTAAGCATTGCCAACAAACTTGGGCTGGTGACCGGGCGGCGGGCGGCGGCGGGCACATCGTTAGGCGATAACGAGGTGCGAGAAATCATCCAGTCGGCTCTCTCGCAGGAAAAACTTCGGGGAAAGCGGGTTTTATTAATCGTGCCCGATGGAACCCGCACCGCGCCGGTGGGACTTTTGTTTAAGGAAATATTTGCCCATTTGGGGGAAGTGGCTGCGAAAATCGATGTGATGATTGCACTAGGCACCCACGTGGCGATGAGCGAGGAGGCCATCTGTCAGCGACTGGAAATTTCCGCAGGCGAACGCGGCAGCCGCTATAAGTCGGTGGTGTTTCTCAATCACGAATGGGATAATCCGTCGGCGCTGAATCGTTTGGGGATTATTCCTGCGCAGGAGATTAGCGAGTTATCCGATGGTTTGTTCGCCATGGATGTGCCGGTGGATATTAACAAACGGATTTACGATTACGATGAGCTAATCATTATAGGTCCAGTCTTTCCGCACGAAGTGGTGGGCTGCTCGGGCGGCAACAAATATTTGTTTCCGGGAATCGGCGGGCCGGAGATTTTGAATTTTTTTCATTGGCTGGGAGCAGTGATCACCAATCCGATGATTATCGGTAACAAATGGACGCCGGTGCGGAAGGTGGTGGATCGCGCGGCAGCGATGGTAAATGTGAGCAAGTTTTGTTTTTGCATGGTGGTGGACAAGGCGGGTTTGGCCGGGTTGTATGCCGGTTCTCCCGAGGCGGCCTGGGATGTGGCCAGCGATCTATCGCGCGAATTGCATATTGAATGGAAAGAGCATCCGTATCACACCGTGCTTTCCTGCGCGCCCTTGATGTATGATGAGCTTTGGGTTGGCGGAAAATGCATGTATAAATTGGAACCCGTGGTGGCGGATGGAGGGGAATTGATTATTTATGCCCCGCATATTCACGAGGTGTCGGAAACCCATGGTGCGTTAATCAAGGAGGTCGGTTACCATTGCCGGGATTATTTTGTGAAGCAGTGGGACAAATTTCAGCATTATCCGTGGGGCACGCTGGCGCATTCCACGCATGTGCACGGTTTGGGCACCTATGAGGATGGCGTGGAGACTTCGCGGGTGCGGGTAACCCTGGCCACGGGTATTCCCGAGGAGGTGTGCCGCCAGATTAACCTCGGTTATCGCGATCCGGCGACGATTGAGGTGGAAAGCTATGCCAATCGAGAGGAGGAAGGTGTTTTGTTAGTAAGAAAAGCCGGGGAAATGCTTTATCATTTGCGCAATCAACCGGATTGGGCGGGAGGTAATCTGCCATGAATCGATTGTTTGTGGTGATGGGTGTGAGTGGTTGCGGAAAATCGAGCGTGGCTCAGGCGCTGGCAGAGTTGACCGGGGGCACCTGGCTGGATGCGGATAATTTTCATCCCATGGTTAACAAAGAAAAAATGGCGGCGGGAATCCCGCTGACGGATGAAGATCGGTGGGGTTGGCTGACGGTATTGAATGAAAAAATAAAGGCAGAGGCAGAAGGGACGGCTCCATTTTTTCTAGCATGTTCCGCTTTGCGAAAGGTGTATCGGGAAAAACTCGCACAGGGGGTGGACGATCTGAGATTTATCTATTTGAGAGGGAGCAGGGAATTGATTCGCAGTCGTTTGGAGGCGCGGAACGATCACTTTATGCCTGTTCGGCTCCTGGACAGTCAGTTTGCCACTTTGGAAGAACCGACGGACGCGGTGGTTTTGGATATAGCACTGCCGCTAAAAGATTTGGTGGCGCAGGCGGAGCTAATTATTGCGGCGCAGTGGTCAGAACAATTTTACCACGAGCGCCGGGTTGAAGGATGATTTCGTGGGCTTGAGAAGCATTTTCCAGTGGGAATTCCCGTCCGACGATGGGGCGAAGGCTGCCGTTTTTTAACCCTGGAAAAAGAGCGTGATGAATGGCGGCGAGTTCTGCGGGTGGCGTGTTAAACAAGACCATGCCACGGATGTCGGCTTCGCGGCTCATGGCATCGCGGGGATTGATTTCGACAGGGCCACGACTGCCGATGATGATAATGCGCCCTTTGGGGGCGAGCAGGGTAAGATCTGCCCCGAGATTGCGGTTGGCTAACATTTCGAGGATAAGCTGAAGTCCCTGGCCGTGGGTGGCAGCGCGAATATTTTCGAGATAATCGGGTGAGGTATGATCGAAGGCGAGTTCGGCACCTTGTTCCAAAATAAGTTGCCTCCCGGCTTCGGTCCCGGCGGTGCCCCAGACGTGGATTCCGTGTGCGCGGGCCAGTTGGATGGAGGCGATGCCAACGCCGCCGCTGGCCCCATGGATGAGGAGAGTTTCGCCTGCCTGGGCTGCGCCGCGATGAAAAAGTGCGCGATAAGCGGTGGCATAAGGGACACCGATGGCGGCACCCTGGGCAAAGCTGATAGTTTCCGGGAGAGGATGCACTTGGGAGGCCGTGCAAAGGGCATATTCGGCATAGCTGCCGGTGAGTGTTCCCGCGGTGTAAACGCGATCGCCGGGACGAAACGTGGTGATCGCCGGGCCGACGGCTGCGACGATTCCCGCAGCATCGCTGCCAGGAGTGTAAGGCAGGGCGGGCAGAGAGGGGTAAGTGCCTGCGCGGAGGTAGGTTTCGACGGGGTTGATGCCGCTGGCGTGGATGCGGATGAGAATTTGATCGGCGGCCGGGGTGGGGACGGGAATTTCCTCGAATTGCAGGACTTCGGGACCGCCAAATCGGGCTACGCGGATGGCTTTCATGCCGTTAGATTAGCTTGGGCGAGGGCGGCTTTGACGGCGCGACCGTAGGCGACTAGATCGTCGGCTTGAAGCAGGCCGGAGACGATGACGACACGTTGCGTGCCGGCTGCGAGCAGGAGGGGCAGGTTTTCCAATTTGATGCCGCCGATGCAGAAAACGGGCACTGGGACAGATGTTACTGCGATCTGAATATCGGCGACGCCGATGGGTGGATAATCGGGCTTGGTGGGAGTGGCAAAAAGGGGGCCGAAGCCAATATAATCGGCTTCGGCGCCACCGAGACGGGCCTGGGCGAGGCTGTGGGTGGATTTGCCAATGAGGGCGTGCGGCCCGGCGAGACGACGCGCCTCGGCAACGGAGAGATCGTCCTGCCCCACGTGTGCGCCGGTGGCCCCAGTCTCGGTGACCAACTCTGGATGATCGTTGAGGATGAAAGGGATTTGTGCCCCGGCAAAAATCGGGGCCAGCTCCAGCGCGAGTTTCGTAAAATTCTCGATGGGCAGTTTTTTTGCGCGGAGTTGAACAATATCGACACCCGCCTGGATCATTTGCCGGGCGACGGTCGGCGCGTCTGCGGGGGTGATGTAACCGAGATCGAGGATTCCGTAGAGACGGGCTTCGGAAAGGTTCACGAGATTGGAAAAGGTTAGCGGACCACTTTGGTGTGGAGCATTTTTTCGATAAAACCGGTGTCGTAATGGCCGCGCTGGAAATCGGGATTTTTCATGATCTCCAATTGGAAAGGGATGGTGGTTTTAATGCCGCTGACGATGAATTCGCTGAGGGCCCGTTGCATGCGCAGGACGGCGTTTTGGCGGTTGGCACCGATGGTGATGAGCTTGCCGATCATCGAATCGTAGTTAGGTGGAACGGTATATCCGGCATAGACGTGGGAATCGATTCGCACGCCGCGTCCGCCGGGGGCGTAATAAAGATCGATTTTACCTGGGGAAGGCTGGAAATTATTGGCGGGATCCTCGGCATTGATGCGGCACTCGATGGCGTGGGCACGGGGTATGGCGTTGACGACGTGCTCGGAGAGGTGTTCCCCGGCGGCGATAAGGATTTGTTCCTTGACGAGATCGCAGCCATAAACTTCCTCGGTGACGGGGTGCTCCACCTGGATGCGGGTGTTCATTTCCATGAAATAAAAGTCGCCCTGGTTATCGACGAGAAATTCCATGGTGCCGGCATTTTCGTAGCCGACAGTGCGGGCGAGTGCGATGGCGGAGTCGCCCATTTTCTTGCGAAGCTCGGGCGTCATGAGAGGCGAGGGACATTCCTCGACGATTTTTTGGTTGCGCCGCTGGATGGAGCAATCGCGTTCGCCCAGATGAAGGATGTGCCCGTGGGAATCGGCCACGATTTGAAATTCGATGTGGTGCGGGTTTTCGATGAGTTTTTCGATATAGACCGTGCCGTTGCCAAAAGCTTTTTCGGCTTCCATGCGGGCAGCGTGAAAACCCTGGATGAGGCTCACTTCGTTGTGGGCCATGCGCATTCCACGTCCGCCGCCACCGGCGACGGCTTTGATCATGACTGGGAAACCGATGCGGCGCACGACTTTGCGGGCGTCTTCCTCGGTCTCGACGATGCCATCGCTCCCTGGGGAAACGGGCACCCCGGCCTGGATGGCGTGGGCGCGGGCACTATTTTTGTCTCCCATGGCCCGGATGGTGGCGGGTTTGGGACCGATGAATTTAATGTTGCAGCTTTCGCAGATTTCGGCGAAGTGCGCATTTTCGGCCAGAAAACCGTAGCCGGGATGGATGGCATCGACATCGGCGATCTCGGCGGCACTGATGATGCGATCGATTTTAAGATAGCTCTCGGAGCTGGGCGCGGGGCCGATGCAGATGGCTTCGTCGGCCAATTGCACGTGGAGCGAATCGACGTCGGCCTCGGAATAGACCGCGACGGTTTGCACACCGAGTTCGCGACAGGCGCGCACGATGCGGAGTGCGATTTCTCCCCGGTTGGCGATCAGGATTTTTCTAAACATTCGGGGTGAAAGAGATTATTTGACCCGGAAAAGTGCCTGACCGTATTGAACGGGTTTGCCGGCTTCGGCAGCGACTTCGGTGATGACGCCGCGGATTTCGGCCTTGATTTCGTTCATCACCTTCATGGCTTCGACGATGCAGACCACGGTGTCCTCGGTAACGGTGTCGCCGACATCGACAAACGGCGCGGCATCGGGTGCGGGGGAACGATAAAAAGTGCCGACCATGGGGGAAGTGATTTCCTTCCCGGCAGAAGCCGCTGAAGGAATGGGGGCGGAAGCGGAGGCTGTAGGCAGGGAAGTGGCGGGAGCGGGTGCAACGGCGGGAGCCGCCAGGGTGACGACTGGCTGGTAATCGGTGCCTTTTTTAAGGGTGATCTTGAATCCTTCGTTCTCCATCTTGAAGACCGAGAGGTCGTTTTTTTTCATCAAATCGATGAGTGCTTTAATGTCTTTGAGTTCCAAAATATGTGGCTCCAGTTAATGTGGAACCTCAATGGTAGATCGAACGCGGGAGGGAGGTCAACTGTTTGGTTTCGAGGAAAAGAGGCGTTTTTCGGCACTTTATCCGCTGTTTTTTCGGTTTTTAGCCGATTTTGCGAGCGGAGCGATCCGCAGACTGACGATTTCAAAAGGGGAAAAAGCGATGGCGTCGGTGGCGGTATGATTCTCCGTTGCCTCGGATAAATTGGTGCGAAAAGCTCCCAGACCGTCGCCAAGATGCAGTCGGGCTTGACCGCGAATGCCCAATGTCTCCTGGAGGCGCAGGATCCAGCCGCGACCATCCGCTGCGGGCTTCGTCCAGGATGGGATGAGACTTTCGCCGCCTTCGAGACCGAGAAAACCCGCGTCGGTCGGGGCGATGGCGAGGGCAAGGTGCGGTGTAAAAAGAGATTCGGCGAGAGCCGCGGGCTGCCATTCCCGAGGTTGGGCAGGGGTATGAAATGCCAGGGCCAGGCGAATGGTATGGGTGCCCTGATCGGAAAAAGTCTGGCGCACACCGCCCCGCCGCGCATGGGATGGGAATAAACGGCTGTGATCGGGATCTTCGCCTGTGACCTTGGGAGAACGTAGCAAGGAGACGCCCAGATTGCCTTCACGGCAGGAAAATCCGTATTTGGCTTCGGTGATGACGGCCAGACCGGCGGTCGAGGAATCGTCGGAGACGACCGCCCAGCGGCTGGCGGCAGCTTCGAACATGGCTTCATCGCGCGGAGGACCTGCCTGCTGGCTGCGCAATACACTGCCAAAAGGTGCACCGAAACGCGCCATGCGCCCATCGAAGGCGGTGGGGAAATGAAGCTTTAAAAGGGCCTGCTCCTCCTGCCAGTCGATTTCGTATTCCAAATGGAGCACCGGTAAAAAGGCATCCAGCCGGTAGCGGATGATGGCGGAACTTTTTTTTCCTAATCTGCGTTTGAAAGTGAGGGTTTTTTCCAGATCGCCTCCGCTTATTTCCGCCGCCGATGCCGTGGTATCGACCGTTTCTCCCAAGGATAAACTTTGCCGGTCGATGTCCCAGGCTTCAAACATGTGCGGGACATCGGGATAAAGGGCGAGCGAAGCCAGGGGATGGTGGGTTGGGATCGCGTTGTCACCAAAAGCTAGGTGGACGATTTGTCCCTGGCGGTCGAATTCGGCTGTTAACAAAGAGCTGGCCAGCCGCCGGCTGGATGCGGTGACCTTGGCGGCAGCAGTCACCTCGGGGAGGCGCTCCAGGGTGTCGCCGCTCAAAGGAGCAAGGCGCACCGCTCGCGAGCCGTGATCGAGCAGGACGATTTTTTCGAGTGGAAGCGGATTGAAGAGGCCGGGGGCCGCGTTTTTTTTCGGTCTTAGCTCTGCGATGGCCTGCTCCAGGGCGTCGCTGGCGATGCGGGCTAATTCCGCCAGCCCCTCCTCATAGACTTCCCAGATGGAACTGCCCGGGATGTAATCGTGAAATTGCGCAAAAATAACGCGCCGCCAGATTTGCTCGGGGATTTCTTTTTTACGCGTCGTTTTATTCGTCGTGCAGCGAACCGCCTCCCAGGTTTGCAAGGCACGCTCGGCGGCGCGAAAGCGGGCTTTGAGATCGCTGTGAGTGGTCAGAATGCCGCGATGGTATTCGAGGTAAAGTTCTCCCTGATACTTGGGAAGTCTGGCCCGGGCGAGGTCGAGGCGTCGAAAAAAATCCTCCACCTTGCCCCAACCGGTCTCGGGCAGGCCAGCGAGGGTACGGACACGGCGGACGTGCTCGCAGATTTCCTCGGTGACACCGCCGCCTCCGTCGCCAAAGCCTGTCGGAGCCAGGAATTCGTCGTGCACGTCGGATTGCCGGTAGGCCCGTGCGCCCCGCCGCAATTCCTCGGGGGAGGCGACCTGGTTGTAGCCGTTTTCCTGGGTGACGTGGACCAGCACTTCCGAACCGTCGATGCCTTTCCAGAGAAAACTGCTGTAGGGAAATGGGTTGATATTGCTCCAGGTGAGTTTGGTGGTGAAAAAATACTCCACGCCGGTCTGGCGCATAATCTGGGGCAGGGACCCGCAGTAGCCAAAAACATCGGGAATCCAGAGCACAGGGGAAGGTCTGCCTTGGAGACGGCGGAAGCCATTTTGTCCGACGATGAAACTTCGCGCCAGAGCTTCCCCGCAGGCGATGAGTGTGTCGGATTCCACCTCGGTGGCTCCGACGGCTTCCCATTGGCCGGATTGGATGCGCTTTTTGACTTGTTGAATGAGCCGCGGGCTGATGCGTCCCACGGCGTCGTAGCTGGCGGGCTGGCTGTATCCGAAGATGAATTCGGGATAAAGATCCATGAGCCGGTTCATGGTGGAAAAGGTATGGACAGCTTTGTATTCGGCACTTTTTTCGGGCCAGAGCCAGACGAGATCGATATGGGCGTGTCCGGTGAGCACCGCGCGAATGCGTTCGTGCTGTCCTTGCAACGATTGGTAAGTGGCCTGGAGCACTTTTTGCAGGGCGGGAAGTCCGTTTTTATCGAGGGCATTGACGGCATCGTCGAGTGCGCGGAGGAGGCGTCGGTAGAGCACGGAAACGTTTTCGACGGGGGGCTGGAAGCCGATGCCGAGGGTTTTGGGCGGTTGCAGCGGGCTGTTGGCTTTGCCTTCCTCGATGGCAAGCAAGTAGAGGACGCGGAAATCGTGCCAGCATGTCCAAGCCAGCTCGTTGCGGGAGTAAAGCGAGGCGGCGCTGAGGCGGCTGCCTTCCGCATCGAGACCGGTGGCGGCGGGGTGCCAGATGGCACTTTGCAAGCAAAGCCCTTCGATAAAAACTTCGCGCGTGTTGATGGGTAAGGCGCAGTAACGGTGAGCGACATCGAACCCATAAAAAGGCATGCCATCGATGTAGGCGGTGCCCTCGCCCTGGTCGTTCCAGTGGAGGTAGAGAGGTTCGTTTTTCTTTAGCTTGGGCAGGGCGATACGGAACCAGGCTTGATCGAAAAGCTTGCCCCACACGTAGGGCAGCCGGATTTTTTTATAAGTGAGCGATTGTGCCTGGTCGAAAACGAGCGGCTGGGCGAAATGACCCGCAAAAAAGACTTCGAGAGGAGCGATTTCTGTCCAAATGAGTGCTTCGATGCGGCTAACGGCGCGACTGGCCCGGGGGAGGGTAAGTTGAAGAAACGGGTTGTCCGGGAACATAATTGGGTGGTAAATCGGGGACTGTAAATAAGACAAGCATTACGATCCTCGGGATGCCAGAGAATTATGGTCGCGCAGATGAAAATAACGCTACTGGCGCAAGTGCTGCCGTCTGTGTAAGAATGATGGAAAATGAGTGACATGGATTTTATTGAAGCGAGATTTTTTCGGCGTTGGCAAAAAGTGTTGGCGGCAAATGGCGGGCGAGTAGCCCTCTGGGACGGCGAAGGCAAGGCGCTGGCCACTTTTTCGGAGATTGCAGAAAAAGCCCTGGCTTGGGAGCTACGGATCGGGCCTCTTGCGCCGCAAACTCCCGTGGGCGTGCAGTTGGGCAATCACCCCGAATGGCCAGCGGTGCTTCTCGCCCTCTGGAAATTGGGGGCAATCGTGGTGCCGCTGGATGTCTCTTTGCGCGAGGAAGCGACCCGCCAGATTTTGCGCGAAGCGGGGGCAGGAATGCGGATCGGGGTGTCGCAGGAGGTGGTGAAACTGGATTTTATTCGCAAAACAGCTTTTCAAAAAGCCACGCGCCTCTGCAAAGTCACCTCGGGCACGGGAGGGAGACCGCGGTTGATTGAGTTTGGTTGGGCGGAATTATTGGCAGATGCCGATGCCATTTGCGAGACGATGGGGTTGCGGAGCGAGGACGTGAATTATGGGGCGATCCCGTTTTCGCATTCTTATGGATTTGCAAATTTATTACTGCCTTTGTTGACGCGCGGCATCGCGCTGGTTGTGGCGAGGGATCCGTTTCCGCAGGCATTGATCGATGGGATGCGAAAGACCCGGGCGACGATTCTGCCGGGCATCCCGGTTTTTTATCAAAGCTTCAATCGCCTGGGGCTGGTTGTGCCCGAGACCGTGCGCCTGTGTGTCTCCGCCGGTGCCCCTCTTGCGGGAGAGATTGCGCGGGATTTTTTTGAGTTGAACGCTAGAAAAACACATTCCTTCTACGGGGCTTCGGAGTGCGGCGGAATTACCTATGATGCCAGCGAGGAGGTGGAGGTGCCGCCGGGCTACGTGGGCGTCCCTTTGCGCGGGGTGCAAGTGGAGTATTTGCCGGCATTTAGCAAAATCGCGGTGCGCGGGCCGGCTGTCGGCCTCGGCATTTACGGCGAGCCGCAGGATGCAGCGTTGCAAAAAGGGGTGTTCCGCCCCGACGACTGGATGGAGGTGATCGAGGGAGGTTGGCGAATCACCGGGCGCGACTCCCTTTTCATCAATGTCGCCGGTAAAAAACTCGATCCGCAGACGGTGGTAAACGTTATTCGCCCCATCGCGGGAGTGGGGGAGGTGATGGTGTTTGGAGTGCCCGACGGGCGACGTGGCGAACTCACGGTTGCCTTGGTGCAAACCAAGCGGGCGGCCTCCCGCGAGATCATCGCCCATTGTCGTTCCTGGCTCGCCCCCTGGCAGGTGCCGGTGGAAGTGGTTTGTCTGGAACGACTTCCGCAGCCAACGGAATCCAGGACGCATCGCAGGGAACTTATCGATTGGTATCTGGAACGTCAGTCGGTGTTGCAACAAGCTGACGCAGCACCTCACCCGCTGCGGCAAAACCAAACGTGCCGGTGACGAAACACGCCGAGCCAAATCCACTCGCGCAATCCAGGGTGAGATTCGTATCCTCCTCGCGTTGGCAACGCACTGAGCCATCGGACCACGGAAAGACCTGTGGCTCAGCCGAAAAAACGGCGGGAACCCCATAAAATTGTCCGTTACCCTTCGCCCAGCCATGGGATTGACGCAGTTTTTTTCGCACCTGACGTAGTAATAAATCACCGCCTGTCGCGGCCAGATCGTTTAGGCGGATCTGGGTCAAATCGCGTCGTCCGGCAGCGCCCCCGGTGGTCAGCACCCGCAGTCCACGTGCCACAGAGGTATGGATAATGAGCGCTTTGATCGACATGCGATCCACTGCATCGATCACGAAATCGAATGGGGCATCCAGCAGTCGCTCCGCATTGTTGGGCACGAGATATTCCAAAATGGAAAAAATCCTGGCCGAGGGATGAATCGCCAGCAGCCTTTCGCGTAAAGCCGAGACTTTTGGCAGACCAATCGTCGTGGCCAGCGCAGGAAGCTGCCGATTGGTATTGGTAATGCAGACATCATCGGGATCGATCAAGGTTAGCGAACCGACCCCCGAACGAATCAAGGCTTCCGCCGCCCAGGAGCCGACCCCGCCCACGCCAACGATTGCCACATGCGCAGCAGCCAGACGGGGCAGGGAGTCCGACCCATAAAGGCGGGCGATTCCACCAAAGCGTTCTGTATCAATTGTTAGACTCATCCGATCATCATTTTTCCATTGCCAACGAAGAGTCGCAGATCGTGCAATCGAGTCAGTTGACAGGGTGCCCGCCAATGCTACGGTTCTGCGTTGGACTTTGGAACGAATCCACGCGTAAATCCATGGCTGTTAATCGTTTATCACCAAAAAAAAAATCACGCGACTCTCTTTTAAAAGAATCAGAGTGTTACACCGGGGACATTTCGTCGTTGGGATTTGAAGATTTGGCGCTGAAAAATGATGACCAAAATCTTGCTTTGGAGCATGAGGCCGTGGAAGTGAGTTTGTGTGATGAGGGAATGTGTTTTTTTTCCGAAATCCAACATGCGATTGGGACAGTCCTGCTGGTGAATTTTGAACCCGAACTGGCGGGGACCAGTCAAAACGAACTTTCGCTGAAAAGTGAAGCCGTTGTCGTCGATTGCCAGGGAAGCACCTGTCGATTGGGCTTCGACATCACGGTGTTATTTATGGGTAATTGAGCTTTGATAAGCTTTTAGGTGAACTTTAAGTCGGGTACCGTCTTAAAACCAGGCATCGAAAACCAAGGGATCGCAAACCAGGCAATCGCTGAAACAATCGCTATTGGAATCTTTTAAGCAATCGCAGTAATTGCCTTGGTCAGACGGCTTTTCGACCGGCTGGCGGCATTGCCATGGATGGCTCCGCGCTTGGCCGCTTTATCGAGGATGGAAGCCAGCTTGCGATTTTCTTCGAGAGCCACGTCTTTTTTACCGCTCACGACAGCAGCGCGAACGCGTTTTTGTTGTTTCTTCACGCCCGTGACCAGCGAACGGTTGCGTTTGGTGCGAGTAGTGGTCTGACGTGCGCGTTTGGCTGCGGATTTTGTGTTGGCCATAAAATATCTTGAAAACTTGGGATCGCGATTATAAAGGCAAAATCCACAGAGTCAAGTTCTTCCTTGGCAGAAACAAAAAATCATCTCTGCCCTGCCAGTATTATGCTACTCTCTTGGCTGCATGAGCGTGAGCATCCCAGGCAAATTTCTTTTCTTACTGATCGTTGTCTCCTTGCTGCTTACTCCGGCTCCCGTCCACTCCCGTCTTGGCATTCTCTCCCGCCCTCCCGATTGGTCGCGTCTCGATAAATATCAACAGTCGATTACCCGCGACACCTTTGCCCGGCTTTTACGCGAGACTTATGCGCTCAATGGTGCCGCTTACGGCGCCATCTGGATCGATCGCACCCACGCTCTCATTCGGAAAAAAACGGGCGAACTCGACTTTTATCGCTTCAATTTTGCCCCCAGCGAGACGCATCGGCGCGAAGTCCCCGTCCTCTGGCGTCCCGTCATCCCAGGCGAACTCGCCGGACGCAAAATCGCCCTCGACCCTGGCCATCTGGGAGGCCCCTGGGCCAAAATGGAGGAACGCTGGTTCCAGATCGGCACCAGCACTCCCGTCACCGAAGGCGATATGACCCTTCTGGTTGCCCAGCATCTCGCAGATCGCCTCACAAAAGCCGGAGCCACCGTGCAATGGGTGCGCCAGACCACCGAACCACTCACCTCCGCCCGCCCGGAATCGCTCCTCGACGACGCCCGGAAAAACCTCGCCCAACGCAACCTCCCGCTCCTCGATGCCGCCAATCCGCAGCGCAATCCCGTGCAATCCGAGGCCGAACGCCTCTTTTATCGCCTTAGCGAAATCCGCGAACGCGCCCGCCGCAACAACGACGTGCTGCGTCCCGACCTCACCATTTGCATCCACTTCAACGCCGAAGCCTGGGGCGATCCCACTGCCCCCACTTTCGTGGAAAACAACCACCTTCATCTCCTTATTAACGGCCATTACAGCCGGAACGAAATCGCTCTCGACGATGTGCGCTTCGAGATGATCGAAAAATTGCTCACCCTCTCCGCCGGGGAGGAAATCCGCCAGAGCGAACGCATTGCCGCCTCACTGGCCCGTGCAACCGGACTCCCGCCTTACACCTACACGCGCCCCGTTGCTGTCCTCGTCCCCGGGAGTCGCTACGTCTGGGCCCGCAACCTTTTGGCTAATCGCCTGTATCGCAACCCGACGATTTTCCTGGAGCCTTACGTCATGAATCACGAGGAAGTCTTCGAGCGCGTCCAGATGGGCGATTACGAGGGGGAACGCGAAGTGCGCGGGGTAAAAAGAAAAAGCATCTACCGCGAATACGCCGACGCCGTCGCCGACGCCCTCATCGCCGCGCCACCTTCCCCACCCTAACCCGAGAAAGGAAAACGGAACCCCCAGCGATTCACGCGAAGACGCAAAGCCGCAAAGAATTAACAAAGGATCGTTTCATCCCAAAGGTGTTCTTGCAATACGCGCCATTGATTTAAGAGTTAACCGACCAATTAGCTACTAGCAAACCATTTACACGGTTCAACTCACGGGTGTTATTGGTCACCAAAGTTGCCTTAGTGGCAAGAGCGTGGGCTGCAATAAGCGTATCAAGACTTCCGATGGTGCAACCGCGAACCTCCAAGTCGTGACGGATTTTCCCGTAAGAACCAGCGCATTCCTTGGCTTCAAAATCCAGATGGATAAACGGAAGCAGGATTCGTTGTAGCAGTGAACGCTCCCTTTCATATTGTCTGCTGCGGCGGGCTCCGAACTCCAGTTCCGCGACGGTAATTGCC
Source organism: Chthoniobacterales bacterium (assembly GCA_038225185.1). Lineage (GTDB taxonomy): Bacteria > Verrucomicrobiota > Verrucomicrobiia > Chthoniobacterales > DASVRZ01 > DASVRZ01. The sequence continues at coordinate 24,728 of JBBRFA010000009.1, read as the reverse complement.
GACAACGCAACTTCATCGCCTAGCGCACTGTATTTTCGGGCACGATCAAAGATGCGATGTCCTTGTTTGTGGAGAGCTACCTGCTTCAAATTGCGCGGGCTTACCAAATTCAGGCCCCGGATATGTGAATGACCGTGTCGGTATCCAGCAACCAGATCATTTCAATGGGTGCAAGGCCGCCCGCTTTTGCGTTGGCGGTTGAGTGCGTTCCTGCAATCTCACGATGGTATCTGAATCAAGATCAGCACAAGCAGTGCGGCAGGATTCCCAGATGTCGCCTTCCGAGAGAAGTATTCCTCCTGCAACGCGCTTGATCGTTACTTCGGAGGTCTCAAAGCGAAATTCTTTGGGTAATCGCACCGCCTGGCTGCGTCCACTCATAAATACTTTTGCTGTGCTCATCCTAAAATATTTATCATTAATAACTGCTCAAGACAACGCAGTTTTTATCCTGAGCGTGAAGTGCGCGGGGAGAAAAAGAAAAAGCATCTACCGGGAATACGCCGACGCCCTCATCGCCGCGCCACCTCCTAACCCTAACCCGAGTAAGGAAAACGGAACCCCGCCGCAGCAGTTCTGGGGAAACAATACCCTGCGCCACAAAATGCGCATTTCGTTCCCCGGCGCGACAACTTTCATCGATGAGGCTGCGTAAGACCGGGAAATGCTCAGGAATTCGCTGCACCTCATCGAGAATAACCAACTGATTGGCAAGGGGCGGAGATAAAGTTCTGGATCGGCCAACTTTGCAACGTCGGATTGCCGTTTCAGGTCCAGATAGTGAACACGTTTGCCAACGTCGAGAGCTCTCGTCAGCCTTGTAATCCCCACCTGACGCAACCCAAAAAGTGCGACGACGGGCACGTTTTCAGCCGTTTCGACAAGAGTGCACTAAGTCGTCATATAAACATTTGCATGGAAAACGCGGAATAGATTCCGATTTTTCAAGGCAAATTGCATGAAGCCGGAAAATCGTAACCGAGTCAGACCAAACTCAGCTCGCCCCGCCAAAAATTTCCCCCCAGCAGCTTAATGCTGCCAAACAAACCGAGTTTGGAAGACAAGTGCGTGCCCTAACAGGAGCTTGGGATCGAAGGGAAAAGCACAGCCCTAACGCCCCCTACACGCTCTCTAAAAGACTTGTGCCTTAGTTTGCTTAATTTGCGAGGCACGCCTAGCGGTGACTTAAGGGGTTTCTTCTTTCGGAGGGAAGGCTGCGAGCACAGCGTCTTTTGCAATTTCTGTGTCAGAGAAAAATCCTATGGTTGGAGAGGAATCACCTTCACCTGTATCTGAAACGATCAAAGAATACGCAATACCAGCTTGAACAGAAAATTGATACGGCAGTTTGCGCTGCCCTAATTCCTTGCTGGTCCAGAGAAGTTCGCAAGTGTGGCTTCCTGGAGTTAGGACATCTTGAATGTCTGATGACGTTTTGAGGGAGTAAGTTTTGGCGTTTAATTTGATCGAGATAGGATAGCTCGAAATACCCGAGATGACACGAATGATAGCACCGCTTTCGCTGCTAATTTTGTCAGCCAACACGCGGGAGGAAATTTGCTGTCCTTGATCGGAGGCGATCCCCGACAAGATCACCGTGAAAAAGAAATCGGAGTCTAAAAGTTCATCCTTAAGCTCCACTACGACACGTTTTTGTGGAAAGTTTCTCAATTGAATTTCCAGAGGAGTTGCTAAATCCTGCTTAAGGAAATACATATAAGGAGTAGCTTCCCTGGAGCGTGTGTCGGCAAACATAACAGCTTGATTTTTTATTAAATCAGCCCCGGTTTTCCACCGCTTCGTCATGCGTGGCTCGACCAAGTTAATCAAACGTATAAAGCGGTCATTTTCAGTAAGCGGCCTGGACGCCACTTGGGACAAAACATCTTGTGGGAAAAGCAAGATAAGGGTGGTGCAAAGAAATAGAAAAGAAAGATGTCTGCTCATGGTGATTGCTGAACGGTGGTTTTAAAGCTCCAATTGACAGGCTTGACCAAGTCTCCAGGGTTAGAGGCCGGGTAGTTAGGTAGATAGCTAACAATAGCGCGAATTTTTTGGGTTGAGACAACTCGGAAAGTGGGAGTGGCGGAGTTTGTAAATGAGCCAGACTGCCCGATCAGATACACAGTAAACGAAAGCGGATTGACAGTAAGTAAATTCGCTGAGCGTCTTATAAATTCCTCACGACCTGAGTCTGAGGCACCAAACATGCCGTCAAGGTTGTCCGCCAATCGATCATCTTCGTCGATGCTCTTGACACTAAAAATATCGAGTCTTGAAAGCTCGCCTACGGAAAGAATAGGTCTTTGCGCAGTAAGTTGCTCCCTAAGTTTGATTTCCAGATTTGTTCGATCTGTGCTATCAATGGCGAGTGTCTTTTTGGAAACAAGATTTGATCCTACCTTTGAGGCGAAGCCAGCTAGAGTGGCGTCGTTGAAAATAAAACCGTCTGTGATGGAGTGAACGACGGGTGACTTTGCTCCTCGTAGAATACCATTGGGATTGATTCTTCCCTTCGTGATTTCGTCCGTTCTGAAAACATCTAAAAGAAGAAAAGCATTGCGATTGTATTCGAGGCTGAAAGGATCGTTGGACCCCAAGCCTCCAGTCCAAATCTGATCGTTGAGAGTATTGTTACTGCCGGTAGGGTCCGCAGTATCGAAGACTGCGAATTGCCTGTTGTTTTTCTTATCGTCGGATTGTCCGATCCGCAAAGTGCGAAACCCGGAGCGATACGTGCTGTCAACACTTGCCGGATCAGAAATGTGGCCGAGTTGGCCAAGGGAAAGCATTGGTTCGTTGGTGATGACGGAGTTGCCTTTCGGCTCTGTTGTATATTCCGGAAATGCCTGTTTCCAATCAAGGCTTGTCGGATTGGATTCCGTCTTTTCATTCCCAAATTGGGCAAACGAGAAGTTATTAAAAGGTGAGACACTGGAAAACTGTGGGTGCTTTTTAGCGGTATCGTCATTCACTTTAACTTCCCAATTGGACCTTAGGTCGCCTTTATTGAATCTTGGTCCTAAGTTTGGAAAAGTTCCCGGTTGATTTCTGGCAGATTGGATTGAGTTGTGAAATGGGCGGGTAGGAAACATTGCTGGCGAAGTAATAGTATCTCTTGGAATATTAGCGTTTTGGCTGCTAATCAATGTTGGTAACATATCCAAAAGGGTCGATGAGTTGCCAAAAATCATTCTTTGTTCTGTGGCTGCATAGGACTGGCTTCCGAGTCCAAATCTCCAAGTGCGTCTGCCTGATGCGAGAGGCGTTCTAAAGGTAGCGATCCTGTAGTCTTCGAATTCGGAGCCTGCTTCAGTAGAAGTTTTATCTCCTGGATCGGAAACGTCAGACCATGTTCCAGCGCCGCTTCCTTTTTTCAGAAAATAAATCGAGGCAGAAGCGTTGATGGGGGGTGCTTGGACAGGCAGCGGACTTTGCTCAGTCACAAGGACCGCGAATCCCCTCGCCGGTATGGAAAAGTTGGACGGCAGGCGAAGCTCAATATCGATTGGTCTAACTGGAGCGGGGGTGCTATGGGGAGCAGGCGCGGAGACTGTTGCCGACCAAATAGGGCGATTGGAGATATTGATGAATGCGTTTTGACCAAAATCACCGTTTGCAACACTGAGGACTTTTCCGGAATAATTCTTTAACTCTATGTAGTGACTCATGCGAAATGTGAGATTTACCGGCATAGACTGGTCAGTGGCCGTGTCGTTAAGAGGATTGATAGGCCTGATCACCAGGGCATATTCACTGATATAAGCACCATTTTCCTTGCCAATAACAACGGGAAGATTGGCTGGATTGAAGCTGGATGGTGTGTAAGAAAGTGTCCCGCCTAGAGTTGGATCCGGCTTCGTAGTCATGAGGCTCTCGCTTGCGCCCCGCCCGAGAATCACCGTGGGCAAATTATCTGCGTCTATGTAATCCAAAATATTTACGCAAAGCTTTGTGAGATAGTCAGTTTTTACCTGTGCTGTGGGTGTGCTCGGGGCAGGTAATGTGAGGGTATAATTCTCCCCAGGGCTCGTATGGTTGTCATATCGATAAGCTCGCAAGCCAAAGTCTGGAAGGCTGTCCTCCACTTGCTTGCGCATGTTTTTTAGCGCACGCAATCTATCTGGCATAAGCGCAAGCTCATTGAGATTTAATTTCCTATTTCCATCAGGAGCCCTGTTATCGTGATATGTTTCGATGGCAACATAGGGTTGTAACTCACTCCACAAGCTGTCGCTGATGTGGCCAGGATCTGATGTATTTTGTTCTGCAAATCGGAATTGGGAAACACCTAGCTTATTAAGAACTGGATCGGAGGTTCTGAAGTTGATAATCTTTCCGAGTTTAACGGCATTGAATGCTGCGGAAACCTTGCCCAAAGCCAGTAGGCTGATCTCGTCCAAAGCTTCACCTTGATCGCGTTTGTGTGTGCTGCCTGAGCCCGCAATGTTACCTGCCGATATAAGGTCGATTTTACTGGACTCGTCTTCACTCCAATAAGCATATCTGGAAACAACTTTTCCCGTGTTGTCACGAACATAAGTCCAGTTGACAGATAAGTTCGAAAATGCAGCATTGGCCCCCTTTAATCCCGTCACACCAGTATTATTTATGTTGGTAATGATTGTGGCTGTAGAGCTCAAATTTCTAATAATCGTGCTCCCGGCACTGTCCAAATCCTGAACCGTGAGCATGGTCGATAGCGGTGTGACAGGTGATGGTCCCAAGAGTGCCGGGCTTGTCGCACCTGTTGAGAAAAGAGGTATGCCTTTAATCGCCCGGCTGGTTGGAGAAGCTGGTGGGACGGGAAAATTTTCGCCGTAGGCAAGGTAGAGGTAAGGACCATCTGGATCGGTGGAACCGCCAGCAAGAGTTCCGGGAAGATATACAGCTGCTTTTGGCCCCTCTTTAAGAGATGACAATTTAACCTTGAAATCGTCTAGACCGGATTGAGCCGCTTCCTCGGCGCGGAGGATGTTGAGGTAGGCCTGGGAGGTGCGGCGTTCCAAGATCATGCTTTGCATGAAGGCGGTGACGGCAATCGTCAGGACGACTATGACTAGCAAGGTGATGACCAAGGCAATGCCGCGTCTTCGTGAATGGTGATGCTTCATGGATTGCTGGCTCGCGAAAGATAAACGCGGGTGGTGAAGGTTTGATGGCTCAGCGCATCGGGCGATGGATTGGGGCCTTTAAAGGCGATCCAGGCGGCCTCGTTGTTAAACCGGTTCGCGACGCTATAGTTATAAGCAGTAATGGAAAGATCGACGGCGTAGGGAGTCACTTTGCCGTAGTCGGAGGCGGCGGGATTGAATGCGATGCGTTTGAAGTCGCGGTCGTAGGCGACAACGCGGAAATCGACCACGTTGCGGGCGAGGACCTCGTCGGTCGCGCTGGAGGGGACCATGAGCACGCTGGTGGGCGGTTCATTTCTGACGTAGTTGCGCAGCCGGGTGAAGGTGTCGTTGCTGCCTTTGAAATATCGGTAGAGCTTGAAGCTGTTAGGCGCGTTGGGAGAGGCGGTGTAATCCAGGTAATAGCCGATGGCGCAGATGTCGCTTTTCTCGCCGGTTCCCTGCGCGGAGGAAGGTTGGGCGGTGAGGAAAAAAAATCGGTCGCCATAAGGTTCGGCGGCCACGCCCGAAAAGGTGATGTGAGCAGCGCCGCTGGGATCGGGATTGACGAAGAAATATCTAAAATCGGGTATGCCATTGGGTGTGGGTGCGGGGGTGGGTGTCGGGGTGGGGCCGGGTCCCGGCGCTGCGGTGGGTGGAGTGGGGTAAGGTTCGGGGCCGATATCTGGCGCTGGAACCATGGTCTGCAGGTCGCGGGAGATGATGAAGAGAGCGGCGCGGGCTTCGCGGAAGGCATCGACGCGCTGCTCGGATTTGGTCCAGGTCTGGGTGGTGCCATCGACCACGGCGAACATGAGGAGGATAAGGCCGCTGAGAATGGCCATTGAGACGAGGAGTTCGGTGAGAGTGAAGGCTTTTGAATGCGGAATGCGGAATGCGGATTGCGGAAAGGGCGGGGAATGCGGAGTGCGGATTGCGGATTGCGGAAAGAAAGAGGGCGGGGAATGCGGAAAGGGCACGAAATGCGGAGTGCGGAATGCGGATTGCGGAAAGGAAAAGGGCGGGGAATGCGGAATGGAGGTTGAGACCGGAAATTGGAGATCGGAAACCGGAAATGATCGCGCCATGCGCGCCTGCTCTTTCCGCATTCCGTTCATCGCGTGTCTCCCATCAGGGTGGTGACGCTGTATTTCGAGCGGTTGGCGGTGGGGGCGGCGGCGGGAGATTCTACGGTGACGGTGATCTGGGCGAGCTTGGGGTTGGTGGTTTGGATGAGCCTGGATTCGACTTTGACGGCGAAGTCGCCGCCGGAAAGGGCTGCGCTGAAGAGAGCCTGGGTGGTTATTTTTTGGACAATGGCGCCGGTATTGGAGTAAAGCAGGAATTCTGATGCCGGAGCGGCGTTGGAGAGGTCAAATTCGCGGATGACCCCGGCGGCAGGAGCCGTGTTGGGTGTGGTGGGCAGGGGTGCGGTGATGACGCGGGCTTTATCGAAGTCGCCGGTGCGGAGATCGCTCAGGACGGTGCGGGCGATTTGGGTGACGATGGATTCGATGCGGCTTTCGCTGGCGCTACGGAGGCCGATGGGGAACAAGGCCATGATGGCCACGATGGCAAAGGCGAAAATGCCGATGGCGAGAGCGATTTCGACCAGGGTAAAGCCCCGCGATTTTGCCAGAACGAGTAAAGATGTGGGCCGGATCGAGGGCATTGTTACGTCGTGATGACTAACTATTGGGAGGGATGACGGTGATGTCCAGTTCTGCCCTTCCAGTGTAGCGGGCAAATTTAATCCTCTCGTAAAGGCTGGTGCCATCGGTGTCGCTCTGGCCGCGTCGGCGTGTAAAAACGTCTGTGGTTCCGGAGCCGCCCCAGAAGCCTTCGTAGATATAAAGCTCCAATCTGCTCGTGGGTTGTCGAATAATGCCTGTGTTACTGAATTGTAAGACTGGCATGGAGTAATCCGAGGTGATGCTGGGAAATTTATCCACGGGAGCAATCGGAAGTTTATGTGCAGTAGGCGTCGCGCCGCTGCCGTTGAGCAAACCAGTGCCACTTTTGAAGGAAATCCCCTTGGGGAGCGACTGCCATTTGGTGAGGGCGATGTATCTCGGGGCGGTAGCGCCGTCGATCTCGGCGATGCTGTTACGAAAAACGATGAAACGAGTGTAAGGAAAGTCTTTTGTCTTCGCTTCCTGGCCTGGGATGCCTCCATCGGCAAAGCCCACATACACGTCGGTCGATTGTTCGAGGGCGGCGACGCGGGCCTGCTCAAAGGTATTTAAGAGAATGCTGACCGCACCTTTTCTACCTTTGGAACCGAGAACATCGTTGAGGGCCGGAACCACCATGGCCAGCATTGTGAGCATGATACCCATCACGCAGAGCATTTCGACGAGGGTAAAGGCGGCTCGGCTAATTAAAGCGCGATTTATAGGGGCACGATTTTTGAGGACGCGATTTTCAACGGCGTGATTTATGCCAGAATGCTTTCGCCAGCGGTAAAGCTGCGATTGAAAAACCCTGTTAATGCTTGATTGATAGCTTTTTGCGAATGTTCCCATATTCACTCCTTGGTTTTACAACCTTGGTCCCACACCACCAGAGGTCAACCCTGGAAATGTTACAATGTAGTTACAATACAGGCTGCGGACAAGTCAAGCACGGAGATGCAGGGAATTGGAATTTATCAAAAATCATCCTGTTTTCCCGATAGGATCAAAGTTTAAACAACTTGTGAGACTCACTGGCTGATAAAAAAATCACCGGGAGGGGCTGCGCTGGCTAGTTTTTGTGTTAAAACGGCTTTTTTTTCATTTTCCGAGGAGAAATCGCACTTTTTCATTAATTTTCTGTTGCTAACTTTCCTGTGAGCCACTAAATCTGGCAAATATGGCGACAACAAAACCCAAAACCCCTGCTAAATCCCCCGCAAAAACTGCTGCTAAACCTGCTGCTAAACCTGCCAAAAAGGCTAACTCGGCTTTCCTGAAGCCTGTGCAACCTGATGACAAACTCGCAGCCATCGTTGGATCGAAACCGATTCCTCGCACTGAAGTAACAAAAAAAGTGTGGGATTACATCAAGAAAAACAACCTGCAAAACCCCAAGAAAAAGACTGAGATCATTGCTGATGATCTACTCAAAGAAATCCTCGACGGTAAAAAATCCGTCACGATGTTTGAGTTGACCAAACACATTTCGACTCACCTTTCCTAAGGTTTTTCTGGTTTATAACAGAACCATCCATTAACAAAAATTCACACCGCCATCCAGGAGACACGGTTTCTCCTGGATGGCGGTTTTCTTTTTCTTGCCAAACGCACTGGCATGTCGCTTTATCACGTTCCTGCCATGCAATCGCATAAACTCAAGCTCGCCTTATTGATTGCACTCGTTCTCGGAGCGTTGATCGGTGTAAAAATCGTCGGTCTGGAGACGATCACCGCCAGGTTGGAGGATTTTACCCGTTACGTCGAAGGCCTCGGCTGGTGGGGCGTGGTGCTCTATGCGGTGGTTTTCGGGCTAACCACCGTGGCCGCTTTGCCAGCGAGTCCGTTCGTAATCGGCGCGGGGATAATTTTTAAATTTTGGGTGGGCCTCGGCACCTCTTTGCTGGGCATCGGGATCGGTGCAGCGCTCGGGTTTCTCATCTCCCGCTATCTGGCTCGCGATCTCGTGGTGGAAAAACTTAAAGACAGCCCGAAATTCCGCGCCATCGACACCGCTGTGGGCAACGAAGGCTGGAAAATCGTCACTTTACTGCGCATTTGCCCGCTGCCATTCGGTCTCTCCAATTTTATCTACGGAGTCACTTCGATTCGTTTCGTTCATTACATGTTGGCCACCTTTGCCGGGGTGTTCCCCAGTCTTTGCTTCTTTACGTATCTCGGCAGTGCTGGCAAGGCGACTCTGGATTCTGCGGGCCAAAAAAATCCCGCCCTTCTCATTCCGCTTGGTCTGGGGGTCGTCGCGGGGGTGGTTTGCCTGGTTTTTGTGGGACGCGTCGCCCGTCGTGCCGTGGCGCGAGCGACCCGCGAGACACCGATTCCGGCGCCGGAATTCAAAGAGATCAAGGAAAACGATCCGGTCTGATTTTTTGCGGTTCCATTGCCTCGATAAAAAGTTGGCTCTGGCCTTTGTCACATTTTAAGACATATTTTCCGGCATGGTAACGGAAGAAGCACATTGGCAAAAGCGATGCCGTGCCGTGGCGGCGAAAATCAATTTTGCCACCTGGCTTTCCACGTTTCTCCCGCTCTATCTCATCGTCGCCTTGGTCTGGGCGGCTGGTTTCGTCGCCGCGCGGGCCTTAAATTTTTCGCTCTCGTGGGTGACCTTGGGAGGTGGGATTGCCCTGCTCGCCGCCGCTGGAATCGCCTGGTCGCAGGCCAGGAAAAAATTCTGGTCGGAGGCCGATGCCGCCGTTCGTTTGGAAGCCGAAAACAGCCTGCATAACCGCCTCACAGCATCGCGCCAGGGAGTGACACCCTGGCCCGCCGAAACCGCTGCACCCGATGGCCTGGCTTGGAATCGCCGAAAAGTTCTGCCGCCCTTTATTTTCACTCTCGCCGTGGTCGTGCTGGCCGTTGCCGTGCCTCTGCCCCGCCCGCAACCTCTCACGGTCGGAAAACTCGAAGAACCTCTTGCCTGGCAGCAAACCGAGGCTTTGCTTGCCGTCACCGAAAAAGAGGAAGTCGTTCCACCCGCATCGCTCGAAACTTTGCGTGAGGCACTGGAGGAGTTGCGCGGGCGCACTCCCGAAGACTGGTATTCCCACGCCAGCCTAGAAGCGGGTGAAACCTTGCGTGCTTCCGTCGAGCAATCCCTGGAAAGTCTGGCCCGCGATTTTTCCGCCGCCGATGCCGCCCTCGAAAAACTGGCCCGCGACGGTGCCACCTCCGAAAGCACTTTGCGCGAACTCGCCCAAGCGATGCAGGAAGCAGGCGCCGGATTGAAAAACAACGCTCTGGCTTTGGATCCCGCCCTGATGGATAAGCTCGCGCAACTCGCCAAAACCGGCAACCTGCGTCAGCTCAATCCCGAACAACTCGCCGCCTTGCGCGAAGCTATGCAAAAAGGCGTGAACGGAGCCTGCGCAGCACTTGGGAAAGATCCGGCGGCCCTCCTGATGGCTGGAAATTTACCCGGCGCGGGCGGTGTGCAACGTGGACGCGGCGATGCTCCGCTGACCCTCGGCGATCCCAACGCACCGTTGGACGGAACGGTGCCCGCACTCTTGCCCGCTGCCGCCAATGACACCCCGGCCATCGGCGATCTCACCGGCCTTCGCATAGGCGAACACGAGGTGGATCGCACCGCCGCCGTGAGCAACCCTAGTGGCAACCCCGCCAGCCCTGGTGCCGGGGGCGAAGCCGTCAATCGTCAGCCGTTCACACCCGCCGAACGCGAGATTCTCCAGCGTTATTTCAAATAAAAAAAATCATGCCACCCACCTCTTCCGATCTTGCCTCTGCTGGTGAGCAGCTTGCCGCCCTGCAATCTGCGCTCAACGACGTTTTATTTGGACAGGAAACACTTATCGAAGCGGTCGTCGTCGGTCTGCTTTCGAGAGGGCATTTGCTTCTCGAAGGTCTGCCCGGCCTGGGGAAAACCGAGCTGGTAAAAAGCCTTTCTTCCGCCCTCGGTCTGGAAGCCCGGCGCATCCAGTTTACCCCTGATCTGCTGCCCGGCGACATTACCGGCAATCCGCTTTTACAGGAAGTCGAAGGCTCGCGACGCTTTGTTTTTCAGCCCGGCCCGATTTTTGGCAATATCGTGCTCGCCGACGAAATCAATCGCGCCTCGCCCAAAACCCAATCCGCCCTGCTCGAAGCCATGCAGGAACGGCGCGTCACCGTCATGGGCGAGACTCACGCCTTGCCCAAGCCGTTTTTCGTTCTCGCCACCCAAAATCCCATCGAACTCGAAGGCACCTACCCCCTGCCCGAGGCCCAATTGGATCGTTTCTTATTCAAACTCGACATCCGACGCAACCCTGTCGAAGTGCTGCAACGCATCGTTACCGCACGCGAAATCGGCGTTTCGCCGGTGGTCCCGCAGATCATTGCCCCCGGTGGGCTGACCGCGTTATGCGATCTGGCTGCGCAAATTTTTCTGCCCGACGTGGTGGCCAATTACATCGCGCGTCTGGTCCATGCCACGCATCCTGGCGAGTCCGTCGCAGCCGGGGGAGTGCGTTTCGGGGCGAGTCCGCGCGCTGCCCTGGCGCTGGCTGCCGCCGCCAAATCGCGGGCTCTGGTGCAGGGACGGGCCAATGCCAGTTTCGAGGATGTGCAGGCTTTGGCGCGTCCGGTTTTGGGGCATCGCGTGGTGCTCGATTACACAGCGCGGCTGGCTGGAAAAACCACCGCCGACGTGGTCGCAGCTTTGCTGGCGGAGATCCCCGCCCAAGCCCGGGAGCTGCCAAAAACCCTGCAATCGCTCAAGGTGTGAGCATTTTTCTAAAGCGATTTACACGCTCAGATCGAGCAAGCCGTTTGAGGCGATGATCGAGTATTTATCTTTGTTATCGGGGTGCGGCCGCAGATCGACTTTGCCACCGGCGGTTTCCAATAACAAAATTCCCGCCGCCACATCCCAGAGGCTGATGCCTTGTTCGATATAGGCATCGAGACGGCCACAACTAATGTAGGCCATGTCGAGAGCGGCGCTGCCCATGAGCCGGCATTTGCGGGCGCGATGCACCATTTTTTCGAGCATGGGCAACCCGGCGTTGATACTGGTGCCCGTTTTCGAAAAACCGACGGATAAGATGGCCTCCGACAACTCCGTGCGCGGGCTGACGTGGATGATTTTACCGTTGAGCGTGGCTGGTTCGCCGCGTTCCACCGCCCAAAGTTCGTCGCGCATCGGATCGTAAATCACCCCCACGAGCAAGGTCTCTTTTTCTCGTAAAGCGATGGAGATACAAAAATGCGGGATGCCATAAAAATAATTTACCGTGCCATCGATGGGATCGACGATCCATTGGAAGTCGCTGGCGGCATTCCCCGCGATGCCTTCCTCGCCATAAAGAGCGTGGTCGGGAAAAACGGAGAGCAGTTTCTGGGTAATCAGATCCTGGGTTTCGACATCGAGTGCGAGTTTGATGTCATGTTTTTCGAGGGAATTAACGTCGAGGACGGTTTCAAAGTGGGTGCGCAAAGAAGCACCGGCTTCGAGGGCGGCTTCGCGGGCGGTATCAAGGTAAAGGCTCATGCTGAAGGCAGTTTATTGGGTGCCCAAAAAAAGGCACGCAGGAAAAACGCCGGGATGCAGAGAGCTGAAAACGGTCACCATTTTCCATAAAGCTGCGGCAATCCGCGAAATTTGCGGATTAAATGTTTCCAAGCGTTTTGCAACTTCGCTACGGACGGATTTCAATCTCGGTGCCGTCTGCCACGGAATTCCAGATTTCCTGGATTTCCTCATTGGTCACCGCGATGCAACCTATCGTCCAGTCGCGCAGACGATGCGCGGCACCGAGAGCACCCGAGCCATTGGGCAGACCGTGAATCATGATGTCGCCGCCGGGCGCAAGGCCCCGTTTGCGGGCACTTTCCCGATCCGCTTCGCTGGGATAGGAGACACGGAGCGAGAGGTGAAATTTACTCTGGGGATTGCGTCCGCTGATGCGATAGATGCCCTCGGGGGTGCGACCATCGCCTTCCTTTTCTTTGTGGCCAACGGGCTCTGTGCCCAGGGCGATGATGTAGGTTTTGAGCACTTGACCTTTGCGAAAAAGGGTCATGGAACGACTGGCTTTTTCGACCAGAATGCGGTCTGCGGCAGGCAGTGGATCGGCGGGCAGCGAGGGCACGAGGATTGAAAATAGGAATGTTCCGAGTAAAAGGCAGCGGATAAAGGGCGGGGCGCAAAAAAACCGCAGTGGAAGGCTGCGGTTTGTTTTGAAGGTGGAATTCATCCCGAAATGGGGTGCACAGCGCGGTGCTTTGGGGTGCTTTTGGGTGCTTTTTTTAAGCCTGGGCCGTTTCCTCGACGGGTGCCGGGGTGGGGATGTCGAGGTCTTCTCCCACGGTGTAGCGGGTAAAACGGCGGAGCACGATGTTTTCTCCGAGCTCGACGATTTTGCTGTTGATAAGCTCGGTGATGGTTTGATCGGGGTTTTTGATGAAGGCCTGATCGAGCAAAGCCACGGAGCTGAAAAATTTATCGATTTTACCATCGACGATTTTTTCCACGATATTCTCTGGTTTGCCTTTGACCTGGCTGCGGGCGATTTCGCGTTCTTTTTCGATGAGATCGGCGGGAACCTGATCGCGGGAGACGTAGCTGGGGCTGGCGGCGGCGATGTGCAGGGTGATGTCTTTCACGAATTCGCGGAAGGTTTCGTTTTTGGCGACGAAATCGGTTTCGCAATTGATTTCGACGAGCACGCCGACTTTGCCTTGCAAATGAATGTAGCTGGCGACGGTGCCTTCCTTGGCGGTGCGCCCCGATTTTTTACCGGCTTGGGAGAGACCTTTTTTGCGAAGAACGACCTCGGCTTTTTCCAGATCGCCGCCAGCTTCGGTGAGGGCGCGTTTGCAGTCCATCATTCCCGCGTTGGTTTTGTCGCGGAGTTGTTTGACGAGTTGGGAATTAATTTCGGGCGCAGACATGGGAATGGAGATTAAAAAAAGTTAATGCAGTTTCTCCAAGGGAAAGAGAATCAGATCCTTGGTGAGGGGAGCGGGGTTTATTCGGCGACGCCGGCGAGTTCGGCTCTCTCGGCTTTGGAGCCGGAGTTGGAACCGGAAACGATGGCATCGACCAATTTCTGGAGAATGATGCGAATCGCTCGAATGGCGTCGTCGTTCCCGGCGATTGGGAAATTGATCAATTCGGGATCGGCATTGGTATCGACCACGGCGACGGTGGGAATTTTGAGGCGGCGCGCTTCGGCGACGGCAATGCCTTCGCGAGTGGTGTCGATGATGACGATGGCGTCGGGCAATTTATCCATGTCGCGGATGCCATCGAGGTTGCGGGCGAGTTTTACCCCTTCGCGGTTGAGGGCGGCGAGTTCCTGTTTGCCCATTTTAGGATATTCGGGAGCTTTTTCGATATTTTCGATGTATTTAAGGCGACCGATGCTTTTGCGAATGGTGGAAAGATTGGTGAGCGTGCCGCCGAGCCAGCGTTGGTTCACATAATATTGGCCGGAAGCGATGGCGGCTTCCTTGACGGCTTCCTGGGCTTGTTTTTTGCAGCCGATGAAAAGGATTTTGCCTCCACGAGCGGCGGTATCGGAAAGAAATTGGGTGGCTTGTTCGAGTTGACGAACGGTCTGGCCGAGGTCGATAACGTAAATCGCGTTGCGTTTTTCGTAGATGTAAGGACGCATTTTGGGGTTCCAACGCTTGGTTTGGTGACCAAAATGGACGCCGGCTTCGAGTAGCTCGGTCATGAGTTCAATGGAAGACATAGATGGAAGATGTTCGGTGATTTTCTTAAAATTGCGGGAGTGGATTCATAGCGGGTTCTGGGGAGTAAGCAAGGAGTTTTTTCCCAAGGACGGGAGATTTCGTGCTTTTGCGGCTTTTTCCACAAAGAGTGGCCGGGCGAATTCACCGGCCATTCACCCAAGTCGGGCGAATCAGCGTGGCGAGAGGATGCGAGGGCAGACCGCGCTCTCCCCGATGCAACATGCCGATCAACATATCGACGGCTGCCTGGCCAACGAGATCGTTGTGCTGGTTCATGCCCGACCAATCGGGGTTTTGCTCACGCCATTCGTATTGGAAAAGCGTGAAACCGCTCTCGGGTGCCGCTTTTTTTACCCAGTCGCGCACTTCATTATAAAGGGTAAAAATCACGTCGGGCTGTTCCCGTCGCAGCCATTTGCTAAAGACCGCCAGATCGGTCCGCGCCTCTTTCAAGGCAAAAAACGGGCGCAAACGGCATTTTTGCGCGACCATTTCCTGCCCCGTGCGGTAGCCTGCGCTGAAACGGCGATCCACCAATGCATCGATCTCGCCGTCCAGCACCAGGCCCGGACGTTGAAAACCCAGTTCCAGGGCTTTTTCAAATGCTCGCAACGCCACCATGTAATGATCCACGCTGGCAAAGGAAAGGGCGGGATCGCGTGTTTGCACCCCCGTAACCACGAAGGGAAACGTCTCTAAAATCGGCAAAAAACCCGTGTCGATCTGGTTGCTTTTCATCAGGCCCACGATTAATCCGCCGGGAATGCCGCGTGCCTTGAAGATTTGCGCCCAGCGGTTTGCGCTCATTCCCGGTCGATGCAGCCAGAAGCGATCCAATTTATATCCGAGGTCCGAGGCGCGTCGTTCGCAACCGCGCACATAGACCGGAATGGTCGGGTGTCGGGTAAAGGCGTTTTCGTCCCGGTGCGCATTAATCAAGGCCAGGGAGGAACGGAAACGTTGGTTGCCGCCGGCATGGAGGCGGGCCATTAGTTCGCCCACCACGGGATTACGCTGATAGCCCATTTTTTGCGCGAGGTCGGCGATGCGTTCGCGGGTTTGGGCGGGTATTTGCGGGTCGCCTCGCAAGGCCAGCGAAACGGTGTTTTTCGACACGCCCGCAGCATTGGCAACCGTCTGCATGGAAACAGAATTCACTGCTGGCATTACTGTAATGTAATTCCTTGGTTTACAAGTGCGAAATCGAAGCCTTTGCTGGAGACATGAGTTTTTCCCTTGGCATCGATTATGGCACCAACTCCGTTCGCGCCCTCGTGGTGCGCGTGGCGGATGGCAAGGAACTCGGCACCTCCGTCGTTGCGTATCCCTCTGGCACACAAGGAGTTCTGCTCGATGCCAAAGAACATCACCTCGCCCGCCAACACCCCGGCGATTACCTTTTTGGGCTTGAAAAAAGCGTCCGCGAAGCACTTGCGCAAGCCGCCAAAACCAAAGGCTTCGACCCGCTCGGCATTATCGGCATCGGCGTCGATAGCACCGGCTCCAGCCCCATCCCGGTGGATGCCGCCAATCGCGCCCTCGGCACCCTGCCCAAATGGAAAAAAAATTTCCAAGCCCAATGCTGGCTCTGGAAAGATCACACCAGTTGGCGCGAAGCCGCCCGCATCACTGCGCTCGCAGCCATTCATCGCCCGCAATTCATCGCCAAATGCGGCAACACCTACTCCTCCGAATGGTTCTGGAGCAAAATCTGGCATTGCTTAAAAACCGATCCCGCCGTTTTCGATGCCGCCCATTCCTGGGTGGAACTCTGCGATTGGATTCCCTCCGTCCTGGCTGGAATCTCCGACCCACGCGCCATCCAGCGCGGCATCTGCGCCGCAGGTCACAAAGCCCTTTACTCCGACGAATGGGGTGGTCTGCCCGACAAAAAATTCCTCACCCTGCTTCATCCCAAGCTCGCCGCCTTGCGGGATCGACTTTACGATCAGGCCCACGACGCCACCGTCGCCGCCGGGACGCTCAGCGCAGAATGGGCCGCCCGTCTCGGACTCGCCGAGGGGATTCCCATTGCCATCGGCGAGATGGATGTGCATTACGGCGCCATCGGCAGCGGTGTGGCCGAGGGCACGTTGGTAAAAGTCATCGGCACCTCCACCTGCGATTGCGCGGTGGTTCCCGCCACCAAAAAAATCGCCGATATCCCAGGCATCTGCGGCATTGTCAAAGGCGCGATTCTCCCCGGTTTTTACGGGGTGGAAGCAGGTCAATCCGCCGTGGGCGACATTTTTAAATGGTGGATCGAAAACATCTGCGAGGGCGACGCTGCACTCTATGCGAAACTAGCCAAAGAAGCCGCCAAACTGGCTCCCGGCCAAAGCGGATTGCTGGCCCTCGACTGGAATAACGGCAACCGCACCATCCTCGTCGATCCGCTTCTCACCGGGTTGCTCGTTGGCACCACGTTGCACACCACCCGCGCCGAAATCTATCGCGCCACCATCGAGGCCACCGCTTTCGGAGCACGCGCCATCATCGAACGCATCGAGGAATACGGCGTGCCTGTGAAACGTATCGTCTGCGCTGGCGGCATCGCCGAAAAAAATCCGCTCCTGATGCAAATCTACGCCGATGTTACCGGACGCACCATGCTCGTCGCCGGCTCCAGCCAGGCCTGCGCCCTCGGCTCCGCCATCTCCGCCGCCGTTCTGGCCGGTGCTTACAAAGACTTTCCCTCGGCCCAAAAAGCCATGACCTCGCTCAAGGCGGTGCATTACAAACCGCGTCCCGCCGCCCGCAGAACCTATCATCGCCTTTATAAACTCTACAAAACCGCGCACGACGCCTTCGGAGGTGTTAACAAAGCCGCCGATCTCTCCGGCATCATGAAGGAACTCCTCACCATCAAGCAATCCGCCCAATCATCCTAACTCTCCTATCTAAACCCCAAAAAATGAGCACTCCCACCCTTTGGTTCATCACCGGAAGCCAGCATCTTTACGGCCCGGAAACTCTCCGGCAGGTGGCCGTCAATTCCCAGGCGATCACCGCTTCCCTCGGCGCGAAACTACCGCTCCCGCTCCATTTTAAACCGATCCTGACCACCCCCGACGCCATTCGCGCCACCTTGCTCGAAGCTAACAACGACCCCAACTGCGCGGGGCTCATTCTTTGGATGCACACATTTTCCCCCTCGAAAATGTGGATAGGCGGCCTCTCCGCACTGCGCAAACCGTTTTTACATCTGCACACCCAGTTCAACCGCGATCTGCCCTGGGCCAGCATCGACATGGATTTTATGAACCTCAACCAATCGGCCCACGGCGACCGCGAGGCGGGTTTCATCCACACGCGCCTGCGTCTGGCTAGAAAAGTCGTCGTCGGCCATTGGGAGGATCCCGAGGTGATCGAACGCATCGCCACGTGGTCCCGCGCCACCCGCGCCTGGCACGACTGGCAGGGGGCGAAATTTGCCCGCTTCGGTGATAACATGCGCCAGGTCGCCGTCACCGAGGGCGATAAAGTCTCGGCGGAGTATAAATTTGGGTTTTCCGTCAACGGCTACGGCGTGGGCGATCTCGTCGCCGTCCTGCGCGAAGTCTCCGATGCCGACGTGGAATCGTTAACCACCGAATACGCCGACACTTACTCCCTTGCTCCCGCCCTCGGGAAAAATGGCGAACGTCACGGCTCCCTGCGCGAGGCCGCCCGCATCGAAATTGGCCTGCGCACTTTCCTAACCGCTGGCGGATTCACCGGTTTTACCACCACTTTTGAAGATCTCCATGGGTTGCGTCAACTCCCTGGCATCGCCGTGCAACGTCTCATGGCCGACGGCTACGGATTCGGAGCCGAGGGCGACTGGAAAACCGCCGCCCTGCTTCGCGCCATGAAAGTGATCGCGTCCGATCTCGGCGGCAAAACCTCCTTCATGGAGGATTACACCTATCATCTCGAACCTGGCAACCATCTCGTGCTGGGTTCGCACATGTTGGAAGTGTGTCCTAGCATCGCCGATGGCAAGCCCACCGCCGAAGTGCATCCGCTCGGCATCGGCGGCAGGGAGGATCCGGTGCGCCTGGTTTTCGACGCCCCCGCCGGACCCGCCCTCAACGCCACCCTGGTCGATCTCGGCAATCGTTTTCGTTTGTTAGTCAACGAGGTGGATGCCATCAGCCCGCCGCAGCCCCTGCCCAACCTGCCGGTGGCGCGCGCCGTCTGGAAATGCCGGCCCGATTTTAAAACCGCCTGCGCCGCCTGGATCCATGCCGGCGGGGCGCATCACACCGGATATAGCTACACCGTGAATCGCGAGCATCTCGAAGACTTCGCCACCATCGCCGGGATCGAATTCCTCACCATCGACGCCGGCACCCGGCTCGATGCCTTCCGCAAGGAACTCCGCTTTAACGAGGTCTATCAACATCTCGCCGGAGGTTTCGTCGCGTGAGCCGGTCGAGCGCCTATGCCGCCCTCCGCGAGGAATGTCGCGCGGCCAACGTCGCACTGCCTGCCACGGGCCTGGTCGATCTCACCTTTGGTAATGTTAGCGTCGCCGACCGCGGCGCCGGTGTGTTTGCCATCAAACCCAGCGGGGTGCCCTACCACCAGCTAGTCGAAAGCGACATCGTCATCGTCGATTTCGAGGGAAAAATAGTCGAAGGCGACTTGCGTCCCTCCTCCGACACGCCGACCCATCGCAGGTTGTTCCTAGGATTTCCTAACATCCTTTCCGTCGTGCATACCCATTCGCGCTGCGCCGTGTCTTTTGCCCAGGCAGGGACGGAGATCCCGCTTTTTGGCACGACGCACGCCGATTATTTCCGGGGCAACGTGCCTGTTACCCGTTCGCTTACCCAGGAGGAAATTTCCGGCGATTACGAATGGGAGACGGGCAAGGTAATCATCGAGCGTTTTGCTAATATCGAAGCCGGGGAGATTCCGGCAGTGTTAGTGCGCCATCACGGTCCGTTTGTCTGGGGCGCGAGTGGGGAAAAAGCCGTGGAGACCGCACTTGCCTTGGAAGTGATCGCTCAGATGGCTCTGCAAACCCTGGCGATACGTCCTCAGACGGTTTCGCCGTCGTCCGTCCTCATCAACAAACATTTTCTACGCAAACACGGCGCCGCTGCCTATTACGGTCAGAAGTAATTTTTTGCTCTTAAAAGAAGATCGCCGTTTTCCGCCCGTTAAAACCAGTCGTTACAGCCGGACGCTGCCATATTCCTCACCTTGGTCCAGGTTCGGCGTGGTGCCAGTGACGTAGGCTTTTGCGGTCTCGAAGAGGGTTTTAATTTTGTGAAAGCCTTCGTTGTCCCAGAATTCGCCGTTTTCGGGGCGCACCACGATGAGTTCGATGTTGGGATCGTCTTTTCCACCGGGAAACCAGGCGCGATACGATTCCTGCCAAAGCTCGCCGATTTTTGTGCGATCTTGCACAAGGTTCGCGTGGCCGCTGAGCGATAGATAGGAGGTGTGATCGTTCTGGCAAACGATGTGGACGCGGGTATCGGAGGCGATTTCGTTCGTCTTGCCCGATTCCGCGCCGGTCATGAACCACACCCGATTATCCTCCTCGACTTTGGCGATGGCCATGGGGCGGGCACGCAACTGGCCGTCCCCGCCGTGGGTGACGAGCATGGCGGTGTGAAAGTCGTTCAGCAGCTTGTGAAAATGCTCACGCTGCTCGGCGGGCGAAGGTGTGGTGGTCATATCGGTAGTTCGCGCCACCGGGGTAAAGTGGATGGATTTTCTTTCGTGCAGCGACGGTAACTTTCCGGACGCTTGTTTTTGCGAGTGACGAACCACGCCCGGCCCATGTAAACTCGTTTTCCCCATGAGTTACCTCAGCCAAGCACGGCGTGTGATCGAAATCGAAGCCGCCGAATTGCATCACCTCGCCGCCCGGCTCGACGCCTCGTTCGATGAGGCCGTAAACCTGTTTCTCGCTTCCATTCAGCGAAAAAATAAAATCGTCGTCATCGGCATCGGCAAATCTGGGCATATCGCCGAAAAGATCGCTGCCACACTCACCAGCACCGGTTCTCTCGCCATCGTCCTCCATTCCGTCAATGCCATTCACGGCGATCTCGGTGTGCTTGCCGACGGCGACGTTATCCTGATTCTTTCCAGTTCGGGTGAGACCGAGGAAATCGTCGGGCTTCTCCCCGCCCTGCGCCGTTTCGAGGTAAACATCGTCGCCGTCACTGGCAATCCCGCCTCCTTTCTCGCCGCTCAAAGCACTGTGCATCTCGACGCTTCGATCCAGACCGAGGCTTGTCCGCTCGGCTTGGCCCCCACTTCCAGCACGACCGCGATGCTGGCTCTCGGCGATGCCCTGGCCATGGTTTTGCTCGAAGCCCGCGGATTCACCGCCGCCGATTTTGCCAAATTCCATCCTGGCGGCAATCTCGGACGCCGCCTTTTGCTCACCGTCACCGACATCATGCGTGGCCAAAACCGGCTTGCTCTCGTGCCCCGCGACACCACCATCCAGGGTGTGCTCCAATACATGCGCACCCATCGCAGCGGCGCCGCCGTCGTCACCGAAACCGACGGCACTCTGGCAGGCATTTTCACCCATGGCGATTTCGCCCGGCATTTCGAGCAAAACCCCGCACTTGGCTCCGAACCGGTCGAACGTTACATGACCTCGCACCCCGCCACCATCGCCGCCGATCGCCTGGCGCTCGACGCATTGCAAATTCTCGAATCGCGGCAGATTGACGATCTCATCGTTCTCGACGATGCTCGCTGCCCGATTGGTATTGTCGATTCGCAAGACCTTGCTAAATTCAGACTTCAATAAGCAATTTTCATCAGATTGCACAGATTTACAGCTTAAAAGCAGGCAACCCCCAAAAAAATCTGCGTAAATCTGCGAAATCTGCGGATCATTTTTTACCCTAAATCCCCTAAATCCTCCAAACCCACCCAACGCACTCCTACCCCACCCACTTTATATGCCAGCAGCAAACGATCTCCGCAAAGGCCAGGCCATCCGTTACAACGGCAACGTCGCCATCGTCCTCGAAGTCATGCATCGCACCCCGGGCAACCTCCGCGCCTTCGTCCAGGCCATCATTCGCTATATAAATACCGGTAAATCCGCCGACGTGCGCTTCGGCTCCACCGATAAAGTCGAATTGGTCGATGTGGGCCGTCAAACCCTCGAATTTTCTTACAAAGACGGCAACGATTACAACTTCATGGATCCCGAGACCTACGAAACCGTCACGCTTGGCGCCGATCTTCTGGCCGACGCCAAAGATTACCTCATCGAAAATCTCAAAGTCGAAGTGCTCTTCGTCGAAAGCAAACCCGTGCAGGTCGAATTACCGTCATCCGTTCACATCCGCGTCACCGAGAGCGCCGAGGGTGTGCGCGGCGATACCGCGAGCAACGTCCAAAAACCCGCCACTCTGGAGACTGGCAAAGTGATCAACGTGCCCCTTTTCATCAAGGAAGGCGAGCTGGTCAAAGTCGATACCCGCACCGGTGCCTACATGGGCAGAGCGTAGTGCATTTTATCTTCGAAAATTTCGGAGCACTTTTCCGCGAACTCCAGTAATGACATGCCGGAAAACGGTTGCGCGCCGCTGTTGCGAACACTGGACATCGAACATCGAACATCGATAAGGTGAGTCCCCGACTGCTGAATCAACGCGGGATTTTCGTAACGAATCTCCGATTCACGTTCACGCGCGAAATAATCCCATTCCAATTTCAACATTTAATGTTGAATGTTCGATGTTCCTGGCGCTTATCCAACGAACCGATTTTTGGATAATACTGCCACCAAGCTCCATCCGGCAAATGGAGCGAATGTAAAAACTCTACGCCTTTTTCCTCCCGGCCAGCGTATCAAAGGCATGCCTTCCATCGAAAAAATCCTTATCACCGGCGCCTCCAGCGGCATCGGACGTGCCCTTGCCCTGCGACTCGCCAAACGCTCCTTCCAACTCGCCCTTAGCGGACGCAACGCCGAAAAACTCCAGGCCGTCGCCGCCGAAGCCGGCGGAACCCACATCCATACTTTTCCCGCCGACCTCATCGTGCCCCATGCCGCCGCCCGTGTCGTCCAGGCCGCTCACCAAGCCCTCGGCGGACTCGACGCCGTCGTCCATTGCGCCGGCATCGGCCTCATCAAACCCACCCTCGACACCACCGACGCCGAATTCGTCTCCGTCACCAATCTCAACATCCGCGGCACCTTCCTCATCGCCCAGGAAGCCTGCCGCCTCATGGCCCCGCAGAAACACGGCCTCTTCATCACCGTCCCCGGCATTCTTGGCAAGGCTGCAATGAAAAATGCCGCCGCTTATTGCGCCAGTAAATTCGCCGTCACCGGCCTCATCAAAGTGTTCGCCCAGGAATTCCAGCGCAGCGGCATCCGTTTCACCCTCGCCTACCTCGGCGGAGTCGATTCCCCCTTCTGGGACGACATGGGCATGGCGGTGCAACGCGATAAAATGATCCCCGCCGATTACGCCGCGCAACTTTTAGAACTCTCCATCGACTCCCCCTCGCACCTCGCGCTCAACGAAATCGTTCTCCAACCCGAGAGCCATCAGTTGTAAATCCGCCCGCCCCCCCTTTTTTTCAATCGACAGCCTGGCA
This sequence comes from Chthoniobacterales bacterium, assembly GCA_038225185.1. GTDB lineage: Bacteria > Verrucomicrobiota > Verrucomicrobiia > Chthoniobacterales > DASVRZ01 > DASVRZ01. The sequence continues at coordinate 1,642 of JBBRFA010000009.1, read as the reverse complement.
TTGCCTTTGCAGGGCGATTTGCCCAGGATACTGCCCGGTATGGCCCGGTGCATCCTGTTTTAGATGAAAAAAAAAATCCTCCTGCTTCTGCAAATCCTCGTCAGCATCGGCCTGCTCGTCTGGCTTTTTCGACGCGACGATCTGCGGGGCCAGGTCGCCCAAGTCCTCCGCGAAGCCGATCCGGCGTGGCTCATCGGTGGATTTCTCGCCGCTGGCGTCGGCAACTTTGTCGGCATCTGGCGCTGGGGCATCTTCGTCAAAATGCTTCACATCCGACTCCCGCCCTGGGATTTGATACGCATCGGTCTCGTCGGCCTGCTTTTTAACAACTTCCTCATCGGCGTCGTCGGAGGGGACGCCGTCAAAGTCCTCTGGCTCGTCGCTCGCAAAGAGAAAAAATCCGCCGCCCTCCTCTCCGTCGCCATGGATCGCATGAGCGGCGTCATCGCCCTCATCGTCGTCTCGCTCAGCTTCATGCTCTGGCGACTCGACTGGCTCCAACAAAGCGCGACCGTCACCAGACTGGTCCATTTTATTTTCGGCTATCTGGCCATCTTGCTCTTCCTGCTCATTTTTTCCTTCGGCATAGCCTGGAATAAATTCACCGACTGGTTACCTGCCCGCCTGCCAGGCCGTGTGCATCTTCTCGCCTTTTCCGCTTCCTACCGGTTATTTCTCGTGCAATGGCCCCGCACCTTGCTCGGGGTGGCCCTCTCCGGGGTGGGTTTTCTCACTTATTTTTTCACTTTTTACTGCGCCGCCCGCTCCTTTGGCGTGGCGGTGCCGCTCTCAAACTTTTTTGCGATCATGCCCACCATCGATCTCATCGCCTCCCTGCCCGTGAGCATCGGAGGCTTCGGAGTGCGCGAACATCTCTTCACCGTCCTGCTCGGCGAACTCGCCGCCGTGCCACCCGCCCAGGCCGTCCTTATTTCCCTCGCCGGCGCCCTTCTCACCATGGTCTGGGGCCTCGGCGGATTGCTCGCCTTCCCCACCTACAAACGCCTCCGGGAGGTCCCACCCACCCCCGTCCTCCCATGAGCGCGAGACTCGCCCTGGCCGCCGAACGTTATCGCCCCTGGCGCGCCCTTTATCATTACTCCAAAAGTAAAATGCGGATCGATCCCGCTTACGCCGAGACCGTGCGCGTGCTGGGACATTCTCCCCGTCCTCTCCTCGATATCGGCTGCGGAGCGGGTCAACTCGCCGCTTATCTCCGCGCCCATGGACACATCGCCCCCATCCTCGGCGTCGATATCGATGAACGCAAAATCGGCATCGCCAACCAGGTGTTAGCCTCCGAAAACGCCCGCTTCCTCGTTAGCGACGCCACTTCTTTTCCCGAGCATCACGGCGACGTCGTCATGCTCGACGTCCTCCATTATCTCGACGATGCCCGGCAAATCCGCCTTCTCCATCGCGTCGCCGACAGTCTTGCCCCGGAGGGAGTCGCCCTCATTCGGCTCACTTTAAGAAACGACAGTTGGCGCTTTCAAGTCACGCAATGGGAGGAGCGACTTATCCATCTCATAGGCTGGATCGCGGCCAAAGGTTGGAACTACCCCACCCGCGAGAAAATCGAGGGGCCGTTGCTCGAAAAAAACTGCCGCGTAACCCTGCGTCCGCTTTGGGGCCGCACCCC
>JBBRFA010000008.1:0-52468 GCA_038225185.1 Chthoniobacterales bacterium | reverse complement strand
CTGGCGTTATCACAAAGGGATTTAAGTGGCTCCAAGGTGATTGCTAATGGATGCACGCTTTGCTAAAAAAGTCTAATCCTCGGGCAGGGCATTTAGCACGTCGTAGGTGACTAACTCGGAGGGGGGCACATAACGATCCACGATGCGATATTTGCCAAACATCCGCGCGGCTTCCTCCCAGGTGGCTTCTTTCATCCAGCCGAGGCGTTTATCCTCGGCAGTGAGGACGGGAATGAGGCGGCGCAGGGAGGCTTCCTGGTAGGCGACGGTTTCCTCGGGGAGATACTTGGCGACGATCATTTGCGCGGTGACGGCGGGTTCACGAATTGCCTCCTGCCAGCCCCGGTTGCTGGCGGCGAGGAAACGTTGCACAAGCTCGGGTTTGGTTTTGAGAAATTTTTCGTTCGTGAAATAGACCTGCCCGTAAGCCGTGTAACCGTGGTCGCTCATCGGAATGATGTTGATCTCGATGCCGCGTTGTTCGCAGGCGACGACTTCATCGACGAGGTAACCTTGCATGATGTCGCAATCGCCATTGAGCAGGGGTTCGAGACCGTAGGGAATTTTTTTGATAATGACATCGGAGCGTTGCAGGCCGTTTGTACCGAGAACGACATCGATGGCTTTATCGCCGTCGGCATGAAGACCGACGACGCGGCCTTTGATATCTTGGACGGTTTTAATCCCCGATTTTTTGAGGCTGAAGAGGGCGAAAGGCGAATGTTGGATCATGGTGCCAAAAGCTTTGATCGATGCTCCGTTGGCTTTGGCGGCGAGGAGGACGTGCGATTCGGCGCACCCGATCCATTGTTCGCCCTGCACGACGCGGCCCACGGTGTCCATCTCGCTATCGACGGGAAGAATTTTCACATCGAGACCGGCTTCACGATAATAGCCTTTTTCGCTGGCCACGAGCAGACCGGCAAATTGGGCGTTGGGCTTCCAATCCAATTGCATGGTGATTTTTTCCAAAGGTTTATCCGAGGATTCAGCGGCGCCGTTGCCAAGACACATCCATACAACGAAGATTAAAGCGAGAGTCATCGATTTCATGCCTTGTAAAAGAGCAGGATCCGGGTCGGTTGCAAGGCGAAGAATGCACAAAAAACGACCGGTAAATTACGTTTTTTGTAAAAATGCTAAACGATCTGCAAATTATCGATGAGACGGGTGTTGCCAAAAAAAACCGCCACCGCGATCACGGCGGGTTTGCCCGCGCGGATGAGCGGCGCAAGACTCTCGGCGTGAACGATTTCGACGTAATCGACGCGTCCCCCGGCTTGTTCGAGCTGGGTGCGCAACGTGTGGACGATTTTTTTGAGATTGGCGCGAGGTTTGGCGAAGTTTTCCGCAGCTTGAAGCAGACTGCGACGGATGACGGGAGCGGCCTGGCGTTCGTCGGGTGTGAGCAAGCGATTGCGGGAGCTCAAGGCCAGTCCGTCGGCCTCGCGCACGGTGGGCTGACTGACGATTTGCACGGGAAAATGCAGGTCGCGCACCATGCGGCGGATAATGGCGAGTTGTTGGTAGTCTTTTTCGCCGAAAACAGCGAAATGCGGTTGGAGGAGGTGAAATAATTTCCCCACCACGGTGCAGACTCCGCGGAAATGTTTGGGGCGCGTCGCTCCGCAAAGCCCTGCGGACAAGATGCTTTCGTCAATGTAAGTGGAATGATCTGGTAAATACATCGTGGATGGTTCGGGGGCAAAAACCAGGGCGACACCTTCCCGGCGGCAGATGGCGAGATCCTCCCGGCGCGGACGCGGATACCGGGCAAGATCTTCGCGGGGGCCGAATTGAATGGGATTGACGAAGATACTTACGAGGACGGACCCTTTTTTTCCTGCCAACTGACGTGCCCGGCGGATGAGGGCGACGTGCCCGGCATGTAGGGCACCCATCGTGGGCACGAGCACACGCGGACCGGGCAGGGCACCGGCCTGTCGCCAGACTCGTTCTGTCGCAGAAACTACGCGCATTTTCCTTAATCTGCTTCTGCCCACGCCACTCTGGCAAACGATTTATGGCTGCGCGCGATGTGGAGTAATAATATTTTCAGGAATCCCCGCTTGATCGTGACTTTGTTCTGATGTTACCTCAGCGGTCAGTTATTTCTTTTTTGTTTCGCTTTGAGCTCCTCCGATTTTAAACACGAATGCGGCGTATTTGCCGTTTATGGTCATCCCAACGCAGCTATTTTGACCTATTACGGTTTGTTTGCCCTCCAGCATCGCGGCCAGGAAAGCGCTGGTATCGCCACCTCCAGCGAGCCGGGTGCGCCCTTCATCGTCCATAAAGATATGGGGCTGGTGAGCACGGTATTTAGCACTGCCCACCTGGAACGCCTCAAGGGCAATCGCGCCATCGGCCACGTGCGCTACTCCACCGCCGGCTCGAGCACTTTGATCAATTCGCAGCCGTTGACCATCAATTGCCAGCGCGGTCAACTGGCCATCGGCCACAATGGCAACCTGATCAATGCCTCCGCCCTCCGCGACGAACTTGAGTCCAAAGGCTCCATTTTCCAGACCACGGTCGATAGTGAAATCATTGTTCATCTCCTCGCCCAACCCGCGAAAAATGGTGAGAGCGCCCTCTCCGCCCTGCGCCGGCTGGAAGGCGCGTTTTCCCTTGTGATCCTGAGTGAGGAGGAAATCATCGGCGTGCGCGACCCGTTTGGGTTCCGCCCCTTGTCGCTCGGCAAACTCGATGGCGCTTACATTCTTTCTTCCGAGACCTGCGCCTTCGATCTCATTCACGCCGAATTCGTCCGCGAGATCGAGCCAGGCGAAGTCGTTATCATCGATAAAAATGGTCTTCGCTCCGAATTCCCCTTCCGCGAACAGGAAAAAAAGGCGTTTTGCATGTTCGAATACGTTTATTTTGCCCGGCCCGACAGCATTATCTCCGGCGTCAACGTCAGCAAAGTTCGCACCCGCATGGGCCAGGAACTCGCCAAACTCCGCCCTTGCGAGGCCGACATCGTCGTCCCCGTGCCCGACTCCGGCAATTACGCCGCGATGGGCTTCAGCGAACAGCTTGGCATCCCTTTCGAGCATGCTTTCGTGCGCAACCATTACATCGGGCGCACTTTTCTCCAGCCCACCCAGCTCATTCGCGACTTTAATGTCCGGGTAAAACTGAACCTCATCAAGGAATCCGTCGATGGCAAGCGGGTCGTCGTCGTCGATGATAGCATCGTGCGCGGCACCACCGCCAAAGCCCGCGTGATCAATCTCCGCGAAGCCGGGGCCAAGGAAGTCCACATGCGCATCAGTTGTCCGCCGCATAAACACGCTTGTTATTACGGCATCGATTTTCCCGATCCCAAGAAATTGCTGGCCAATCAGCTCAGCCTCGAAGACATCCGCGAATATCTTGGAGCCGACAGTATCGGATATCTCGACGTGGCCGGGATGGTCCGCGCCACCGGACTGGATGAAAATCATTTTTGTCTCGCCTGTTTCACGGGTCAATATCCCATTGCATTCGATCCCCAAATCGACAAACTTTTTATGGAAAAACGCCGCAGCAAAGCAGGTCTGCTCGGAAATGTCGAGGCGCAGCCCGATTTGTTTTCCGGAAAATTATGAGCGCTCAAAAAGCAGCGTCCAAAGTAAAAGCCTACGCCAAAGCCGGAGTCGATGTCGATCTCGGCAACCGCATAAAAAGCGGTATTCATGCCAAAGTCAGCAAAACGCATGGCCCTGAGGTATTGGGAAAAATCGGCGGATTCGGCGGTCTTTTCCAGCCTAATTTTGCGGGAATCGAAGAACCCGTGCTGGTTTCCAGCATCGATGGGGTCGGCACGAAACTTAAAATCGCCTTCGCACTCGGACGCCACGACACCGTCGCCCAGGACCTCGTAAACCATTGTGTGGACGACATCGCGGTCATCGGAGCGCGCCCGTTGTTTTTTCTCGATTACATCGGATCGGGCAAACTCGATCCCCAGGCATTTCATCAGATGCTCGACGGTTTTGCCAAAGCCTGCCAGGCGGCAGGGTGTGCGCTCATCGGGGGAGAGACCGCACAAATGCCCGGCATGTATCAACCCGGCGAATACGATCTCGCGGGGGTGATCGTCGGCGTGGTGGATCGCGCCAAAATGCTCGACGGTTCGCGCATATCCGAGGGCGACGTAATCATCGGTCTGGCCTCCAACGGGCTTCACACCAACGGTTACTCACTCGCCCGGAAGGTTTTATTGACCGGTCGGGGCGCCTACAAACTGGACGACCGCGTGGATGGACTCAAGCTGACCCTCGGCGAAGAACTTCTTCGGGTGCATAAAAATTATCAACCCCTCATGGCTTCACTGCCCGAGGGCGTGCTAAAAGGCGCGGCGCACATCACCGGCGGCGGTCTGCTCGACAATCTTCCCCGCGTGTTGCCAAAAAATCTGAATGCCCGGATCGACGCGTCAAGCTGGACGGTGCCCGCCCTTTTTCAACTCATCCAAAAACGCGGTAAAATCGATCCGCTGGAGATGTTTCAGGTCTTTAATATGGGCATCGGCATGACGTTGATCGTCTCTCCCGACGACGTGTCGGCTGTCGTGAAAGCCACGCGCGGCAAAACGATTGGCAAAATCGTTCCCGGTAGCGGAGTCGTCCAGATTTCCTCTTATTGAGGAGCGTCGCTTGGTATCTTTTAAAATAGCCCCTTGTGAATAAATGACTTCGCCTCCAGATTCCGGAATTCCTATGATGAACGAGAAAAAAAAATCGGGTTGCCTGCCGTTGGTCTTATTTTTGGCGTTGTGCGTGAGTGTGTTGCTCAATGTTGGCTTGTTCAGCTCTCAAATAGGCAAATCGATTAGCGCCTCCACCGCTTTTTCCTCTGGCAGTATGAATAGCGGTCAGCAGGGGTTTGAGGAAGTGACCGTGGAGGAAGGCACCTCGAAAAACACGGGCCGGATCGCGCTCATCGAAGTGTTGGGAGTCATCAGCAGCTCTTCGCCTGGGGAATTGACCGATTCGATGGTCAACGATGCCAAAGTGGCTTTGCGGCAGGCAAAAAACGACGACACGATCCGCGCGGTCGTCCTGCATATCGATTCGCCCGGTGGCGAAGTGACGGCGTCGGACGTCATCTATAACGAGGTGCGCAACCTGCGGGAAAAAAAGCCGGTCGTTATTTATATGGGGTCGCTGGCGGCCTCGGGCGGGTATTACATTGCCTGCGGTGGTAATTATTTGATGGCAAACGACACCACCATCACCGGGAGCATCGGGGTGATTATCCAGACGCTGAAATACAAGGAGTTGTTTGGCAAAATCGGGGTGGAATCGATCGTATTTAAGAGCGGCGCCTTCAAGGATATTCTGAGTGGTTCGCGCGACATGAGCGAGGTTGAGCAGCAATACATCCAAAGTTTGGTGATGCAGACTTACGATAAATTTGTCGGGATCGTCGCCCGCGAACGCCAGATTCCCGAAGAAACTTTGCGCACGGGAATTGCCGATGGGCGGATTATTTCGGGGAAAGACGCGGTGGGCGTAAAACTCGTGGATGCAACGGGTTACATCGAAGACGCATTCAATAAAGCTCGCGAATTGGGCAATGCCAGCGGCGCTCCGGTGGTGCAGTATAAGGCGCAATTTAAATTCGGACGTTTGCTGCGCGGCTTCGGCATGGACTCCCTGGCAAATAAAAAAGTGGAAGTCACCCTCGGCGAAGGAATGTTGCCCCGGCTGGAAAGTGGCCGTCTTTATTTGTTGCCCTCGCATTACGCGCAGTAACATTGCGTCGTGGTCTCCCCCTGGCTCATTCTTCTCGCGGTGGTGAGCACCGTTTTTTTGGTGTCGCAGTTCCGGGCCACTTATCTCGTGCCGCGCGCCACGGTGCCCGAGGGGTGGTTCGGTCCGTTCGATACATCACTGGCAGTGGTCTTGTCGCTGCTTTTTGGGATTCTTTCCCTCCAGCTTTTCACCAAACCCCCGGTGGCCATTTCGGAGGGAGATGTGATCAGTAGTCTGGTTTTTCAACTGATCATTGGCCTCATGGTGATGGTTTATCTGGTCTTTCGTCGCATTCCGTTGCGCGATTTTTTTGGCTGGCAACGCGAACCTTTGCTCCGCTCCCTGGGAAGAAGCTTTTTTTTGATCGCGGGCATCTTTCCTCTTCTGCTCCTGCTCGGCGAATGGCTCAGCCCCAGCGCGGATGCGCAGCAGAACACGGTGATATTTTTCCGCGAAACCGCGTCGTTATCGGGAAAAATCTGGCTGGGTGTGATGGCGGTAATCGTGGCACCGCTGGTCGAGGAAGTGGTCTTTCGCGGGCTGCTTTATCGAATTTTACGCGGTTATTTCGGGCGGGTGGGGGCTCTTTTGTTCACGGCAGCTTTGTTTGCTGCGATCCATGGGAATGCGCCAACGCTGATTCCCCTGATGATCCTGTCCACGGTGCTGACCATCGGTCTGGAGCGGAGCGGGAGTCTGATTGTCTGTATTCTGGGCCATGCTATTTTTAATGCGGTGAGCTTGTTGCTGCTAATTTTTTCTTCATGAAACTCGCGGGTTATGGCGAAGATCGTCTCGTGACGGAACTGGTGGCCAATCTCCGCCATTTTCGCAAGGAGGTCGCCGTGGGACCAGGCGACGATTGTGCGGTGATCACCGAAAGAGGTTCCCGATGGGATCAACTTTTAAAAACCGATGCCATCGTCGAAGGGGTGCATTTTTTATCCTCCGCACCAGCAGCGCAAGTCGGCTGGAAAGCACTTTGCCGTGCGATCAGCGACATTGGCGCGATGGGAGGCGAGGCGCGTCACGCCCTGGTTACCTTGGGCTTGCGCGAAGACGTCAGCGTGGCCTGGGTGCGGCGGCTCTACTCGGGGATTCGCAAAGCGGGAGATCGCTATGGAGTGGAAATCGTCGGTGGCGAAACTGTGCGCACGACCGGGGCAACCTTTGTCTCCGTGAGCCTCGCTGGCCGGGTCGAACGCGGTCGGGCCGTGCTGCGCAACGGAGGCAGGGCAGGGGATGCCGTGCTGGTCACGGGAAAATTGGGCGGGTCCATCCGAGGCTGGCATCTACGCTTTCATCCCCGGATGAGCGAAGGACGCTGGTTGGGAAAAACCGGCTGGATCCATGCCATGATGGATCTCAGCGACGGACTGGCAGCGGATCTACCCAGGCTGGCCCGGGCCAGCGGGGTGGGCTGGCGATTGTTTGAGGAGGTGATTCCGGTGCGACGAGGAGCGAATTTGCACGGAGCTTTGACCGATGGCGAAGATTACGAATTGTTGCTCACCATTTCCTCGGAGAATCTGCCGAAAATATTGAAAAATTGGCCACGTCATTTTCCGGATTTATCATTAAGCGTAATCGGTGAATTGACACCGGAGATGCCCGAAGAACCAAGGCAGGCGGGAGGGTTTCAACACTTTTGAAAACGGCACATTCCATTACCTCCATCGATGCCATGAATGCTCTGGCGAGCGATTTTTCCCTGCAACTACGAGAAGGCGACGTCGTTTGGATCGATGGTCCGTTGGGAGCTGGCAAGACGCATTTTGTGAAAGCTCTGGCTTTGGCTCTTGGCTTCACCGGCACGGTCTCCAGCCCCACTTTTCCGCTGCTTCACGAATATCGTTGGGCTGGGCAGGTGCTCTATCACCTCGATTTTTACCGTTTGGAAAGTCTGGAGGAAATCTATCGCGCCGGGCTGGAAGACTATCTGCCTGGGGACGGCATCGCTCTGGTGGAATGGGCTTCGCGGTTCCCGGAAGTGATAAAAAATGGCCGTTGGAAAGTGGAGATCAAGCTATTCGACAACGAAAACCGGGAGGTCACGATTGAATCGTTTGATTCTTGAGACTTCGACTTCGCAATCGAGCGTGGCTTTTTTCCGAGGGACAGAGTTAATGCGCGAAGAAGTCTTTGCCAGCGGTCGGAATGTGCCTTCGCGGCTGTTTTCGATATTACAGAGTTTCCTGCAAACGGGGGAGAAAATCGATGAACTGATCGTCGGTGTGGGACCTGGGAGTTACTCGGGAATCCGGATCGGTCTGTCTGCGGCCATTGGTTTGCGACTCAATCTGGGGTGTCAACTCCATGGAATCTGCTCTGCCTTGGGTTATCCCGGCGATTCCTATCAGGTCGTCCTCGATGCCAGGGATCAATTTACTTGGATCGACGTGGCAGGTGGACAACTGTTGATGGAACCCGTTGGCATACCTTGCGAGGAATTTGCGACCAAAAGAGTGTCCGCCCTGTCGATTTACTCTCCCGATCTTTTGGTTGTGATCCCCGTGGAGCGCACCTGGCCTTCGGCCTCGTTATTGGGAAAGCGCGTGCTGAGCGAGGCTCCTTCGTGGCGTCGTAAGCCTGTCCCAATGTATCTCAAGGCACCGCATATCACGGTATCGAAAAAACCGCTGCCCGGCCTGCAAAGCCTTTAGTCTGCAATTAAAGCCCTTGGATCAGAATGGCATGGAAGAAGCTTTTAGTGAGGTGTGAAAGTTGTAACCACCTTAAAAGCAATCTCAAAAATCCATTTTTAACCAGTATGCGCCAGCACCACTCAAGTTTTCAGCAGCCATTGCATGCATTGAAAGGCGTGAATCCCAGCGCTGATGGGCGAATATTCTCAATATTGCAAAATATCAATTTTGAGATTAATGGTTGCAAAAGTGAGACGAAAATAGAAAACGAATACTCCAATTTCTTTTTATAACCGTATGAAATCGCCCGAATTTACTTTCTCCACATTCAGATCCCGAAAAATCGCCGGTTTTTCGCTTGTGGAAGTTATGGTCGCGATTGCGATTCTCTCGATCATTTTTAGCGGGTTATTGGCTGGTCAGTTGCAAAGTAATCGTATCGCCGCCCGTGCCAGAAATCTTAACAACGCCAAGGTCGCTCTCCGCACGCTCATCGACCGGGCGCAGACTGTCGCCCGTGAGGATGTATTACTACTCGAAACTTATCCCTGGGGAGACTCACCGATTTATTCGTCGAACAATATTCCAGGGACCAACAACGGCGGGGAAATCACGCTTTATGATGAGAATCCCGATTTCAATGATAAAGCGGGCACCGAATACAAGCTATTGGCAAACGTTGAAAGGGCAGTCACTTACGCAGACGGCAGTGCGACCACACCCAACGCACTGATCGTGATTAACTTCAGAATCTCTTTTCAGGACCGTAATGGTCCGCCCGCAACTATCTCGATGTCCACTAATCGAGCCGTCCCCTAACCATTTAAAACACCATGGAGCCACTAACTAAAACAGAAAATTCACCTGTGGAAGACGCCTCGGAGAAAGGGTTGACCCTTCTCGAGACGATGATCTCCGTTTTTGTCGTTGGCGTGGTCGCCTCGCTGATCTATGGCATTTACACTGGCGCCTCAATTCTTGCCGCCAGGAATTCCTCCTTAAATACAGTGAACACAGAGGCACGTTATGCTCTCGATCACATCACCAAGGAAGTCTATCAGGCCGTATCGTTGCCCGCATTCCCGACCCCTACGGTCAATCCCTCTGTTACTCCTACGCCGAGACCCACCACGACACCCACTCCCACTGGCCCGACACCCACGCCTGTGCCCATTCCCACGCCGGTCTCCAGTAAAATGAATTACAAGGTAAACATGCGCGTTCCTGGCAGGGTCCAAACTGCGGCAAGTTCCTCCTCCAATACGCTCTCGGTTAATTTTTCGGACTTCTTTACCGCTTCCGGTAATCAAATTCCGAGGATAGGTGATTTTATTCTCATGGGGAATCCCCCAATCATTCAACCCGCAAAAATAGTGGGACTTACAGGAAATAACGCAACCAAAATCTGGACACTTACTTTTGCAAGACCGCTGGGAGAACTGGCCATCCCGCCGCACAGTGGCGCGGCGGATCCCAATTATGTAAAGGTGACGATTGAAGATACCACCAAAGCGGTCGGCGATCCTTTGCGAAATGTCCCCTCGCTGGTTTATTTGCAGCAGGAACGTTCTTACGAAGTGGAAGGCGTTAATCTGGTTCACTGGAACAATGCTTCCGACAACACGACAAAATCAATTGTCGCCAGAGGAATCGACAGTTCTGGTAAAGAACCTTTTTCGCTATTAGTAGACCCCAACGGTGACCGGTTAAAAGTAGATCTCCGTTTTCTGGCACCAGAGTTTGACAGGCTTGCGAAATTCAACCCGGATGGTTCAGAAGACGCAGGCTATCGTGCAGGCGTAAGTCGCTTCAATAAGTTCTTACAGGTCTCGGCATTGATCCCTTTTAAATCATTCGATCCTGCCACCACGCGGAACATCGAACCTACTCCCAGCCCCACGCCTTTCCCAACGCCGACGCCTTCGCCGAGTCCTACGCCCAGTCCCACCCCGACTCCGTCGCCCACTCCGAGTCCGACTCCATCTCCAACGCCGAGCCCGACGCCCAGCCCGACTCCGTCTCCTACCCCGTCGCCGACTCCGTCGCCTACCCCGCGCCCAACGACTCCGCCGGTGCCCACTCCGACTCCGTCGCCCACCCCGAGTCCGACGCCCAGCCCGACTCCTTCACCGACTCCATCGCCCACACCACGGCCCACCCCGACGCCCACACCACGGCCCACCCCGACCCCGACCCCTACTCTGGCCTGCCCACTTAAAGCAACCAATACTCCAGCGCCCTACACCGTCAGTGCCAGTATTGTCAACGAATCGCCCGGCAATATTGTCGATGGTAATCTTGGCAACCGCTACAGCAGTGGTCGCAGGATGCAAGTAGGTGACTTCATCGATGTGGATCTGGGCTTTGCTCAGACCTTTAGTCAGATCGTTCTCGATACCAATGGATCACCGAACGATTTTGCCTCTGGGGTGGCCATCTATGCCTACAACACTCCTGGTGTTCTTGGCGCCCCGGTTCACGACAGCCTTACCGGAGGCGGCGCTTACACCATCTACCCCATCCCGACCAGCACGGCACGCTTCATCCGCATCCAGATTACTGCCATCAATCCCACGGCTGTAACCGGCGGCTGGTGGTGGAGTCTCCATGAAATCGGTATTTATCGTCCTTGCGGCCTGCCACCAGATCCGACTCCGACACCTAGCCCGACCCCAAGCCCGACTCCAACGCCGACCCCAAGTCCGACCCCGCGTCCAACACCGACGCCAAGTCCGACCCCGCGTCCTACGCCGACGCCTACTCCAAGGCCGACCCCGCGTCCAACGCCGACCCCGCGCCCAACACCGACGCCTACTCCAAGGCCGACCCCGCGTCCAACGCCGACCCCGCGCCCAACGCCGACGCCTACCCCAAGGCCGACTCCAAGCCCAACGCCACGTCCGACGCCAAGCCCAACGCCGCGTCCGACTCCGACGCCGAGCCCAACTCCCGTGCCGACCCCTAGCCCAACACCGGTGCCGACGCCAAGCCCGACACCACGTCCGACGCCAAGCCCAACTCCTGTGCCAACGCCTAGCCCGACTCCTGTGCCGACGCCGACACCCCGTCCAACGCCAAGCCCGACACCAGTGCCGACGCCTAGCCCGACCCCACGTCCTACGCCGAGCCCGACTCCAAGCCCAACGCCAAGTCCGACCCCGCGTCCTACGCCGAGCCCGACTCCAACCCCAACGCCGAGTCCAACCCCAAGTCCGACGCCGACTCCTAGTCCGACACCACGTCCCACCCCATCACCCACCCCGCGGCCTACGCCTACGCCAACGCCAAGCCCCACTCCGCGGCCAACACCCACCCCTACTCCGACCACAGATCCGAGTGATATCTAATAAACCAGCATTATGATTACTTCATTCTCCAAGCGGTGTTTAAATGTAAAATCCCAACAAGGGAGCAGCCTTATCGTGGTGGCGGTGATCCTGGTGCTGGTCTCCTCCCTGGTGGCCACTGCCATGATCCGCAGTCAGTCATCGGCCAGGTTGGTGAAATTTAGTGAAGTAAATGCCGAACTCCGCTCAGCGGCCGAAGGTGAACTTGAACGGTGCTTTTTTCTTTGGAAAAAAATGAAGTCGGGGCAGTTCGTAAATGTCAACATGGTGAATACAAGCGATGCGACCATTCCGATCAATCCCACCGACGCACAGATCAAAGCCTATCTGGAGGTGCCTCCGGTGCCTGCGACGGGAGCGGTGCCGGCGACGAGAGGTTACAATGCGGGATTTGGCAGCATCACCTTGGGCAGACCAGGTGATGGCAGATATCTGTTTGAGTGGAAGCCTACGGATATCAACGTTAAAGGATTAATTGCTGGTTCCAGTGCCGCCACCACCTCGAGGGGCGATGTGAGCACGTATAAACTCATCGTCTGGGCATCGAAAGAAACCCTGGGTGGGCTTAAGACAGTAGCGGTGGGAAGGACTTTTACGATTGCCCGTTCGGCATCTTTCCAAAAAGCTATTTTCTACGATGGGACCATTGAGTTTACCCCAGGTGGCAACACGGTGGTCGATGGTGATATCGCATCGAATGCGGATATCTTCCTCGGGGGTAGAAGTGCCACGGCTATGACGATTCGAGGAACGGTGTCCAGTCCTTCGCGGTTAAATTTGGATCCCGACTTCCAGGCCGATATAGGCTATAACATAGCTGGCGATTTGGTCACGGGCATTGTGCCTTATTTTAGTCCGGTATTTCCCAGTGGCCGAATCAATCAAGCGGCGCGTTCATCGCAGGCCCAAAGTTTTCTGCAAGGTTTGGATGTTGCCACGATCCAGGCAGCCGCACCTGCCATATTTCCGACACCCAACGATGTTAATCATGCAATTATCGATCCTCCATTTGCCGGTGCCAATGCGACAAACGATCCGATGTTTGAGCAACGGATGTATAACAAGGCTGGGCTGGTGTTTAAAGTAAGGGAAAATGCCGGGGTGCCCTACGTTGAAGTAACCAATCCCAGAGATCCTTCGGTTAATTACACCTCACAGTTTGCGCCGATGTTCTCTGCAATCGCGGCACGGGCAGCCACTGCCAATTCTCCGGCCGTGCCCGCCATTCCCAATCCGATTCGTTCGCAAATCACCGATGCCAGAGAGCAGGCGGCCAATCCTGCCACACCAGGCGAATATCAAATTAGCGTTACCACGATCGATGTGGGCCAGTTAAAATCGATCATTGAATCCATCCCCGCCTTAACCAATTCCACCACAGGTTTCAATGGGGTGCTTTACGTGCACGATACAGGGACAGCCAAATCCGGGATACGGTTAATCAACGGAACTGAAACACCTAACATCAATGACAACGGCTTTACGGTGGCGACCAACACGGGGCTTTACGTCCAGGGGGACTTTAACACGAAAGAGGATGCCAACGGCCAGACCAACCGCAGCGTGGTAATGGCGGATGCTGTAACGGGTCTCTCCAACAATTGGTTGGACGCGCGCTCCAGCGAACCCGTTGTCTGGGACCGGCCCGCATCGAGCACCACCTACAACACCGCTGTGATCACGGGAGACGTGGGCATGGTTACCTCCACCAATGCCAGCGGTAACACTGTGATGAACAAATCGAGTGGCGGGCCGCACAACATGATTCGCTTCCTCGAAAACTGGCAGGGACAAACTTATACGTTGAAAGGGTCGATCGTGCAGCTTTTTCAATCGAAGACTTTTGATAGTTCCTGGGTAAATCAATTCGACGTATATAAACTTCCAGGGCAACGGTTCATTACTTTTGACACGAATCTGGCGAACAACCCTTTGCGCAATTTCGTTTCCTTGCTCGTGGCCAAACGGGGGGATTATTTCGAGCCATTCGAGACGGAGAAAGTGAGAACCGCTCCCGCCGTTACCCCCACCCCCTAAGTTGGTGATTTCTTTGACCATGAGAAAGATTTATTTGTTGCCAATCGCACTCATAACTTTTCAGCAGAGCGTTTTGGGAGCCGCCCCGGAGGTGGTTAACCTGCGCCCCATCTCTGCGTTTACCGATGGCGATGGTCCCAGGCAATCGGTCACTCTGTTTCAACATGGCAAAGGCTACGTCGGTCTGCGGATACCTGCCAACTGGCAGGTGCAGGGCGCAGCCCAGCAAGCTGTGTTTACCAGTCCCGATCTTACCCAAACCACTGCCACCTGGAGGCCTTACATGGGAAAAATCCCTTTGGATGATCCCAAAAAATCCATCGAGGCCGTGCGCAAACTCACCCTTTCCGCAGTCCCGGCAGGAGCGGAGTTAATTGTTTTGGCGAAAGAACCGGAGTCCATCGCACTCAAAGGCAAGCCTGGCTTGGAAGCCCAGGTGACTTTCAATCTGGCTGGCACCAGCTTGCGTCGCGCAGTGATTCTTTTTGAAGACAAAAATAGTGCCCAATATTCATTCATTATTACTGCGACTGCGGCGGATTTTGACAAAGCTCATCTCGGTGCCTTGAGTGTTTTGAATTCCTGGTGGACGGTGACAGAGCGCGATCTTCCCGAGCTAACCATTGGCAATTAGTCGGCCCGTGGTTTTGCCAGGGTGCGCTCGAACCAATCGACGGTGGCCTGGATGGCGCGGTCGGAGGTATCCAAGGCCGGATCGAAAACATGGAAAATGTGGTCGGCTCCACCGATGAGCAACGCTTCGCGCGGTGTGCCGGGAGCGCGTTTCAAAAATTCGCTTTCCAACGCAGGCAAATAATCTGCCGTGCCGCGAATGCTAAGAAAAGCACCGGGATATTTTTCGAGATGGGAATGAAGATTGACGCCGCGCATACTTTCAAAGAAATCGTGTTTTACGGTGACGGTTTTCCAGCCTTTGAAGTCGTATTCGCCCACACCCGTTGCAGCCGCCTGACGTGCGGTTTCGGCCAGGGCACCCTGCGTCATGGCCTGGTAAAGATCGCCGCCGACACTGGACCAAAGAACCATGCTGGCAAACCACGCAGGATGGGTGCCCGCACTTTCGATAGCTGTGGCGCCACCCAGGCTGAATCCGAGCACCCCGATGCGATCGGGGTCGGTTTGTGGCTGTCGCAGAAGCCAGGCATGGGCGGCGGCGGTGTCTTCCAACCGGGTGAACCGGGTGCTGGCAAGCGCAGTGCGTTTGGTATCACCCTCGCCACGAAAGTTAATCCGCAAAGTGGCAATGCCCCTGGCTGCAATGGCCTCGGCAAGTCGTTTGCTAACCTGGGCCGGCCCATGACAATCGTCGGCAAACCCGTGCAGCAACATTACGGTGGCACCCTGCCATTCGCCTTCCGGGATCAGCCACGCAGCGGAGACGTCGGGAGCGATTTCGAGTTTTTTTTCAGATCCAAGAAGAGGACTGCCGGCTGCCAGCCAACAAAACAACAAGCCAGCGATGGTCATAGGATGCGATTTTTTTGTATGTCGGCAATTGATCGCATTGGGAGTGGTAGGCGATAGGCGAAGGGCTGTCATATTTCAAAAGTGTGTTGCTTGAGCGCGCTGGCTTTATGGGAACAATCCCCGATCCATCTTGGCTCGGGCGACACGTTCGACTCCGATGGCCATGGCGGCCATGCGATGGGAGATGTTTTGGTCGCGGGCTCGTTTGTTCACCTGGGTGAATGCGGTTTCGAGAATGCGATACAATTTATCCATGACCTCGGTCTCATTCCAAAAAAGACGTTGCAAGCCCTGCACCCATTCGAAATAGGAAACGATGACCCCGCCGGAATTACAGAGAATATCGGGGATGATGTAAAGATCCCCGCCACGTTCGGCGAGAATGAGGTCTGCTGCGGGCGTGGTGGGACCGTTGGCTCCCTCGGCGAGAATGCGGCAGCGGAGGCGGGCCGCATTATTTCCATGGATGACGCCTTCGACGGCGGCGGGAATGAGCACGTCGCAGGGGAGTTCGAGCATTTCTGCGGGATCAATGGATTCCGCACCGCTGAAGCCGCGTAGATCGCCATTTTTTGCCACATGAGAATCAGCTAGAAGGATGTCGATGCCAGACGGGTTATGCCAGGCTCCGTAAGCATCGCTGATGGCGATGACTTTCATCCCGCCTTTGAGGGCGAGGGATTGGGCGGCGACGGCACCAACATTGCCGTAACCTTGAATAACGACGGTGCGCCCGTTCGGTTCCATTTTCAGGACATCGAGGGCGCGCTCGACCAGGTAGGCGACTCCGCGTCCGGTGGCTTCGCGACGCCCGGAAGTGCCCCCGATGGAGACAGGTTTGCCGGTGACGATCTCGGGCACGGCGTGTCCGGCATGGACGGAATAAGTGTCCATAAACCAGGCCATGACCTGCTCGTTGGTGCCCATGTCGGGGCCGATAATGTCGGTCTGAGGGCCGACAAAAAAGCTCATCTCGTTCATGTAACGTCGAGAGAGCGATTCGAGTTCGCGGGAGCTGAGGGCTCGGGGATCGACGGCGATGCCGCCCTTGGCTCCGCCGTAGGGGAGACCGGTGAGGGCGCATTTCCAGCTCATCCAGATGGAAAGCGCCGCGACTTCGCCCAACGTGACCGAGGGGTGGAAACGCACCCCGCCCTTTGTCGGGCCGAGGGTGAGGTGATGCTGGCAGCGGTAGCCTTGGAAGACTTCGGTGCGTCCGTCGTCCATTAAAATCGGGAGGGTTACGCACAGGCTGCGTTTCGGATAAAGCAGGCGGGCCCGTGCGTCGGAGTCGAGATCGAGGAAATCGGCAATGATACGGAATTGTTCCGCTGCCATGTCGAAAGTGGGGTCTTGATAAATATGCATTTTAAGGAAAGTGAGGGGGAACCGTTTGGCGGTCGCCCTTACAATCCTGCGGGATGGCGTGCTGTAAAGTCTGGCGTGCGTTTTTCCTTTTCACGCCAGCCGGGACCGATGTTGGCATGGTCGGTCGTGTCGAAGCGAGCACCGGCAATAACGAGATAAACGTGTCCCGGACGATAAAAAACGGTGATCCATTTACCTGGGCCGGGTTCTCCCCACTCTTTAAAATTTGCGGAAGACATCGGTGTCTCTATGGCACCGGCGGCGTGTAAAACGTAGGAAACTGACCCGGAACAATCGTAGCCTGCATCCTCGAACGTGCCGTGACCTCCGCCGTATTTGTAAGGCTTGCCGGCGATACGATTGGCGGCGGCGACAGCGGCTCGAACGGCTTCGGGAGCCTCGGTGGTGAGAGTGGCTTGATCGTTTTCGATCGATATCCGGTCAGATTGAAACGTGACTCCCGCAGCCGCCAGAACGCCGGTTCCGACTAAAAGGCGCAAAATCATGCCAAAAAGGACTCGCATACCCCCTTGTCCGCACCTGCAGGGGAGCTTGCGCGGGTAAAAATCATCCCGGGAGCAATATTTATGGAGTTGTGGAGAAGATTTGACACTTTGACGATATCGAGTAATTGAAAAGGTCATCACTTATTGGCGGGGTAGCCAAGTGGTAAGGCAGGGCTCTGCAAAAGCCCTATTCGTGGGTTCGATTCCCGCCCCCGCCTCCAAATTTTCTCGCAAATTTGTGAATTGCGCGGTTGCGAAGTATCCTTCCGAACATGCATTCCATTTTAAAAGTTGTTCTTATAGTTTTTTTTAGCCTTCTTATTTCAGTCCAAAGCGAGGAAACAAAAGCAGCCGGCACCGACACTTTTCCCACCATTCTGGTCGCCCCGTGCAAATCCAAACTGTCATTTGCCGAAGCCAGTCTCATCGTGAGCGTGTTAAATCATGAATCGGGCGCATTTCGTGGCGATTATATAATCAAGATCAACCCTTTCACCTTCAAAAACGATGAAGGCCGCCTTGACCTCAAAATCAGCGATGCCGATGCCCGCAAAATGACCCAGGGTCTGGCCGTGGAATTCAGTGGCAAGGCGATTAGCAACAAGGGTAACAAACAGCAGGGTGTGAAAGGCAGGACCGATCCCAAGACCGCGAGCAGCGGCAATGTTAGTTTTGTGGTTACCACTGCCGATCGGCAAATAGTTTTTAATACGACATACAAGTTAGTCAACAACTAGCCAGCCTAATCTGCCAGCATCTTTCCGCCGGTCAGGCGCGGGGATGGGCCGAGTCATAGACTTTCTTCATGCGTTCGGTGGTTACATGCGTGTAAATCTGTGTGGTGGAAAGACTTGCGTGGCCGAGCAGACTTTGCACGCTGCGTAAATCGGCGCCGTTATCCAGAAGATGTGTGGCAAAGCTGTGCCGCAATTTATGCGGACTAATCTTGAGGGCGATGCTGGATTGGGCGAGATATTTTTTTAACATCAACCAGATGGATCGCACATTGATCCTGCGACGTTGCTTGTTAATAAAAAGCGGGCCGCTCCGCACATTAGCCACACTTTGATATTTGGAAATACTGGTGAGCGCCGTTGCTCCCACCGGGCAAATGCGCTCCTTGCCTCCCTTGCCTAACACCCGTACCGATTCGGAATACGGATCCAGATCGGCCACGTTCAAACCCGCCAGTTCGGAAAGACGCAGTCCGCTGCTGTAGAATAACTCCAAAATGGCAGCATCCCGTTGCGGCATCCATTTGGGTGCCTGTTTCGGCAACGGAAGTAGGAGCGGAATGGCAAAAAGTTCGTCAATCTGCGCTACCGTCAGCACAACGGGCAGGCGCCGCCCCATTTTGGGAAGCTGCACTTCCCTGGCCGGGTTGATTTGGAAACTGTGACGCTCCATCAGAAATCGGTAGAAACTGCGGCAAGCGGCAAATTGCAGGCGAATGTAGGAGCGCTCGGCCTCGGCTTTCATTTGCGCCAGTAAATAAGTGCGAAAAAACGGAGCTGCCACTTTGTCCCAGCCGCAAAAACCTGCGTGGGCACGAAATTTATCCAAAGCCTGCCGGTAAGCCGTGAGAGTGCGCTTCGACGAATTGCGTTCGACATCGAGATATTCAAAAAACGCTTTTTCCCAACGTTGATCTTGCAATCGATTGAGGGTTTTGTTCTCCGACATCGGGTCACATTGCCTGGGATCCGAATAAATGAAAAGTCCGAAACCAGCCCGCGCTTCAAGAAAGTGATCATTTTCGTAAGATTCCTCAGAATATTTATTTGACAGAGGTTTTACCTGCATCTACCTCTCTGGCGTGTTCTTTGGAGAGATAACTCTTCAAGAACGGGAAAATCCGGGCAACCGGACAATCAAATTGTCGCAAGATAAGATGAAGGGAATCAATTCACAAAATTGGAAAGTGGCAATAAATCTCTTTCGAGATTATGCTTCTTTGTCTCTGTGTTCTCGCTTGCGCCATCATCCACCAACCAACACTTCAAAATAGAATCAACTCATTAGGCACTCTTAGAAATTATGATAGCAAACATCGTGACGGAAACTTTCGTAGAAGGCGGCCCAATCATGTGGCCCATGTTGATCATCGCCATTGCTTCTGTAGCAGTGGTCCTCGAACGCATCGTCTGGTGGCTGGGACATGCCGCCCGGCGTGACCCTTCGAAAATCGATGAAGTTTACACCGCAGTGGAAGATGGTGACATCGATAAAGCCTCCAGCGTGGCTAAATCCTCCAGCGATCCCGTGGTAAAAGTATTGTGGCATGCCCTCAATCATCGCCACGCCTCTCTGGAAGGCGCCCTCACAGTGGCCTCCGGCATCGAATTGCAACGCGCCGGTCGTTTCCTCGTAGCCATGGATACATTGATCACTATTGCGCCGCTGATGGGATTGCTGGGCACCGTGGTCGGGATCATGACCTCATTCGCCGCCGTGGGCGAATCCGGCCTGGATGCTTCCAAAGTCTCCGGTGGTATCGGCGAGGCTCTCATCGCCACCGCAGCCGGCTTGAGCATAGCGATGTTTGTCGTGGTGTTTTACAACTACTTCGGATCACTCCTCAGCAAGCTCCAATTTGAGATTGAGACCGCCGCCAATAATCTCGAAGTAATGCTCAAAGGCAAGGGGATCGAATCATGAGAGTAGGCTCGCCTTTGCCACACAAAAAGCCGCGCATTGAGATTGTGCCGCTGATCGACATTATGTTCTTCCTTCTGGCCTCGTTTATGTTAGTAAGTCTGAGCATGGTGCAGATGCGAGGGATGAAAATCAACATGCCCACGGCCGCCGCCAGCACTCCCGAGCAAAAACAGGATTTTATCACGGTCACCGTTGATCTCTTGGGCGATATTTATTTTGAAAAAGATAAAGTCGATGTCGATGAGCTTTCCCGCCGCCTCAAAGCTGAAGTGGTCAAAAATCCGGAGACCCGCATTTACATCCGCGGGGATAAAGATGCCACCCACGGTTCAGTAGTTACAGTATTGGATAAAGTGAAAAGATCCGGCATAGCCAAAGTTGCTTTCGAGATCAAACCCGGGACGGATTCTGTCACACCTCCTTCCGCCGCACCGTCTCCAGCCCCCGCCACTGCTCCGTCCACTCCTGCCCCCGCCACACCTGAGTCAACCACTTCTGAGCCAGCCACTTCTGAGCCAACCACTCCTGCCCCTGCCACTCCCGAGTCAACCACTCCCGAGTCAACCACTCCTGCGCCAACTACTCCATAACACTCCATGGCTTCGATCAGGCTACCCAGTCCTTACACCGGAAAACGTGATTACACGCTCATCGTGTTCATTGTTATATCCATCGCCCTCCATGCTGGCGGTGCGTATCTGGGAGCTTATATCAAGGAGCCTGTGGAACCGGCCATCGAAGATTCCACTCTCGATATCGAATTGGAAGGAGTTGAAAACGAACCTCCTCCTCTCGGCACCAACGACGTGGAAACATCACCTCCAGTGGAGGAAACTCCACCAGAACCGGAGCCGGAACCAGAGCCTGAACCGATCCCCGAGCCGGAGCCGGAGCCTGTGCCACCCGATTTCGAGGTGCCGGAACCTACGCCGGAACCTACTCCCGAAGCGACGCCCACTCCTGTTGCCACCCCATTACCCACGCCCAAACCCTCTCCCAAGCCCACCCCGGCAGAGCGTAAACCGCCCGGGGAACCACGTCCCGCAACCACTCCGGGTGTCGCCCGTCCAGGCACCGTCCGCGGAGTCTCCGCCGCCCAAGGCGGTGTTGCTGGTGGAGTCGGTGCGGTTAAATCCAAAGGTGGCAAGGCTGATTTTACCTCCACGCCCTCTTTACAAATCCCCTATAATATTGCCAAACGTCTCCAAGGCATGCGGGTTTCCGCCTCGGCCACGATCAATTACTCCGGTGGGAGAGTTACCAGTGTTAACATCATCAAAGGCTCGGGGAATACCGCTCTCGATGGTGCCATTGTCCGGCACGTAATGTCTAATTACAAAGTGAAGCCAGGCACCTCCGGTCGTGCCAATCTGCCAATCGGGATTCGTTTGTAAAATCCCCTTTAGTGGATCACACGGGCACCTTTTGGTGTTTGACTTCGGTCTTATAAACAGGCTTTATGGCTTTGCTGTGAGAATTTCCCTTCAACTCGTGCACGCCCGCCGGGATCGATTAAGTAACCTGCTTCGTTCCTTTCGTTATCTCTCCATCGGTGCAATCTGCTCGCATCCTGCCATCTCCGAAGCCGCCGCCCTGCGTGAGCTGACCGCACTTTCACAACCATTGGAAAAATTCACCATCTGGAATTCTCAAGCCGGGATTGTTCATTTGCAACGCGCCGTTCTCAAGCGCACCTCGCGCTTTATTTTTTGTCTCGACTCGACCAAAATCGGCCACCAAGCCACCTGCCAGCTTGCGGAGTGGTCCGAAGTGCCGCAGATCATCACCAACGCCATCGTCGAACAGTTCTGCGCCGCCCGCATCCCTCTCCCAACCCATCAAATACTAACCCCCCCATGAGTTCTTCCTCCTACCTGGCCTGCGATCTTGGCGCCGAAAGCGGGCGTGTCATTCTCGGCACACTCGACCAGGGCCGCCTTACCCTGAGCGAAATCCACCGTTTTCCCTCCGCCTTCCTTTATCTCGAGGGTGCCTGGCGCTGGAATATCATCGCCATCTTCGAAGAATTGAAAACCGGCATCCAAAAAGCGGTTTCGGAAACCTCCGGCATCACCAGTCTAAGCGTCGATTCCTGGGGGGTGGACTACGTTTATTTTCGTTCGGGCGAACCCGTATTAGGATTACCCTATCATTATCGCGACACCCGCACCGATGCACCTTACACCAGTGCCCTGGCCAACGATGCCGGGCTTATTTTTTCCGAAACCGGCATCCAGTTCATGTCGCTTAACACGCTTTATCAATTTCTCGACGACCTCATTCATCGGGAGCACATCCTTGCGGGCGCGGAGAAATTTTTGAATATCGCGGATTATTTGAACTATCTTTTTTCCGGGATACCCCGGGCCGAGCAAAGTCTCGTCAGCACGACGCAGCTTTACAATCCGGTCACGCAAAAGTGGTCCCAAAAACTCATCGGACATTATGGATTTCGAAGGTCACTTTTCCCGGAAATAGTCCCCTCCGGCACGGTGCTTGGCAAAGTGAGGGAGGAATTGAAGATCGATCCTAACATTGTCGTCGTCGCCTCCTGCTCGCACGACACGGCGGCCAGCGTGGCGGCGGTTCCCGCCAAGGAGGGAGACTACTGGGCCTATCTAAGCTCGGGCACCTGGTCTTTGTTAGGAGTGGAGCTGGATGCACCTCTTATCAATGAAGCTGTGCGCCGGGAAAACTTCACCAACGAGGTCGGCCTGGGGGGCAGAATCCGTTTTCTAAAAAACATCGTCGGCCTCTGGATCGTGCAAGAATGCCGGCGCAACTGGAAATTATTGGGACAGGACCTTGCCTACGATGAAATAACGCGTCTCGCAAGTGAGGCACCGCCCTTGCGGTCGCTTATTTTTCCCAATGACGAACGATTTCTTCGCCCGGGAGATATGTTAGACAAAGTCCAGGGTTTTTGTCGCGAAACCCACCAGCCGATCCCCGAATCGGTGGGCGAGATCGCCCGCACGATTTACGAAAGTCTCGCGCTGCTTTACGCCGCGACTCTGGATCGATTGGAGATACTGATCGAACGCCCGATCCAGACCCTGCATATCGTCGGCGGAGGGAGTAAAAGTGTTTTGCTAAATCAATTCACGGCCAATGCCACCCGCCGCATTGTGGTGGCTGGTCCGGTGGAATCCACCGCGATTGGCAACTTGCTCGTGCAGGCCATGGCCACGGGCGCCGTGTCTTCTCATGCCGAGCTGCGCAGCATCGTTGGCAATTCTTTTCCGCTGGATACCTTGCAACCCGAGCCTACCGATCTTTGGGAGGAGGCCAGGATACGGTTCGAGAAGTTTCTCGTTTGAAGCATTGGTAGGATTCCACGTCGATCACTCGAATAAATCGCCTGCCCGTTTTGGCATCGTCAAACCCAGCTTGCGATAGGCGGCAGGCATGGCCACGCGGCCTTGTGCGGTGCGTTTGAGGTAGCCTTGCATGATGAGATAAGGTTCGTTAACATCTTCAATCGTCCCGGAATCTTCCCCCACAGATACCGCGAGCGAATTGATTCCCACCGGGCCTCCCTGGAATTTAATGATCAAGGCTTCGAGGATGCGTTTGTCCATTTCATCGAAACCATCGGCGTCGATCTCCAGCATGGTCAGCGCCTTTGCCGCCACGATCTGATTAATTTGCGAATCTGCCCTCACCTGTGCGTAATCGCGCACCCAACGCAGCAAATTGTTCGCAATGCGCGGGGTGCCGCGGGAGCGTGCGGCGATTTCCATGGCGCCTGCGTCATCTATCGTCAGCCCGAGCAGACTCGCGCTGCGGAGGACGATTTTCTGCAATTCCTCCGCCGTGTAATAGTCGAGCCGCGGGTTGATGCCAAACCGCGAACGCAATGGCGCACTGATCATCCCGGCGCGTGTGGTCGCGCCGATGAGGGTAAATTTCGGTAAATTGAGCCGCACACTTCGCGCACTCGGTCCCTGGTCGATGAGGATGTCCAGTTTGAAATCCTCCATCGCCGGGTAGAGATATTCTTCGATGGTCGGTTGCAGACGATGGATTTCGTCGATAAAAAGCACGTCGCCCCGTTCCAAAGTGGTGAGTAATCCGGCGAGATCCCCGGCTTTTTCGATCATGGGGCCACTGGTATTTTTGATGTTGCCACCCATGGCTGTCGCGAGAATGTAGGCGAGGGTGGTTTTTCCCAGGCCGGGGGGGCCGCTGAGGAGGATGTGATCCAGCACATCGCCGCGTTGTTTGGCGGCTTCGACCATCAGTTCCAGACGTTCGCAGACCTTGGTTTGCCCGCCAAAATCGGCAAATCCAGGTGGACGCAACGAGCGATCATACTCGGGATCGGGAACCGGGGTGTTGTTTTGCATGCTTCCATGCATAGCGGGAAAATCAGCCGTGAGCACACAAGAAAATTCCGCGGCCGGGCAAATGGAGATCGCTTCGCCCCCACAAAAACCGATCTTTTTATTACCAGGTTGCACTGATAAATGGCAGGCTTATTCTTTCTGGCCAGTGAACGTGATCCCTTTCCTAACTTTCTCTTCATCTCTTGAACCCGCCGAACACGTGGACCACGTCTGCGGCAGTCGGCTTCTCCAGGAAAAATGCAAAGTCGTCTGCCGAAGCGAAAAATGCCGCTACCGCATCGTTCTCACCTGTGCCGGGTTTTAATCCTTTTCCATCATGACCCGCGACCAACTCATCGACACCCTCGAATCCATCGCCCAACTGCTCGAACTCAAAGGCGAAAATCCCTTTAAAACCCGCGCCTACACCAACGCCGCCCGGGCCATCGAAGTCTATCCTGGCGACATTCTCGCCGCCGCGCGCGAAGGCCGGCTCGAACCCATCGCTGGCATCGGCAAAGCCATCGCAGCCAAACTTGCCGAACTCGTCACCACCGGCTCCCTGCCTTACTATGAAAATCTGCGGGCAGAATTTCCAGCGACGATTTTTGAGATGTTTAACATTCCCGGCCTGGGACCCAAAAAAATCAAAGCCGTCTTTGAACAACTCGGCATTGCCAGCGTGGCCGATCTTGAAATCGCCGCGAAAGATGGACGCGTCGCCGCGCTGCCCGGGTTTGGAGAAAAAACCGCCGGCAATCTGCTCGCCGCCATCGAACAACGCAAAAAACATTCGGGTTATTTTTTGTTGGGAGACGCCGCACCTCTGGCCGAATTCATTCTCGAAAATCTCCGCGATTTACCCGAGGTCTCCCAAGCCACCGTGGCCGGGAGTTACCGTCGTCGCAAAGAGATTGTGCACGACCTCGATCTCATCGCCGCCAGTAAAAATCCCGTTCCCGTTCTGGCGCATTTCGTTTCCAATCCCGAGGTGGAAACCATTCTCGCCCACGGCGAAACCAAAGCCAGCGTGCGTCTAAAAAATGGCATGCAATGCGATCTCCGGGTGGTGACCAATGAGGAATACCCCTTTGCGCTGAATTACTTTACCGGGAGCAAGGAGCATAATGTCATCCTGCGCGGACGTGCCCTCGAACGCGGATACACGCTCAACGAGTATCGTCTCGCCCCCGTCTCCGAGCGGGCCACGGGACGCCAGGCGACTAGCAGTCCACCGGATTCGCTTCCGCCCATTTATGACGAACGCGATCTTTACCGCGCCCTCGATCTCGAATACATCGAGCCGGAACTGCGCGAGGGACGCACCGAAATCGCTGCCGCAGAAAATGGCACCCTGCCCGACCTGATCGAACTGGAAAATCTCCGGGGCACTTTTCACAATCATACCACGGCCAGCGATGGGCGCGCCTCGCTCCGCGAAATGGTCGAGGCCGCCCTCGATCTCGGGCTGGACTATCTCGGGATCGCTGATCACTCGAAGAGCTCTTTCCAGGCACATGGACTCGATGAAACGCGGTTGCTGGCTCAGATCGAAGAAATTGCGCAGCTTCAAAAAGAATACAAGGGCTTCCGCATTTTCTCGGGTGTCGAATGCGATATTCTCAAAGACGGCACGCTGGATTTTAGCGATGATATTCTGGCGCAACTCGATTACGTCGTCGCCAGTGTGCACACTTCCTTTACCCAAAGCGAAGCCGACATGACCGCCCGGATCATCCGCGCCATGCAAAACCCGTATGTGACCATGATCGGCCACCTCACTGGGCGGCTTTTGTTGGAAAGGGAATCTTACGCGGTGAATATCCCGGCGGTTTTCGACGCCGCCGCAGCCACGGGCACCATCATTGAACTCAATGCCAACCCCTGGCGGCTCGATCTCGACTGGCGTTGGTGGCCTTTGGCGAAGGAAAAAGGGATTCTTTGCAGTATCAATCCCGATGCGCACCAGATTTCAGGTCTGCAACATCTCTGGTTTGGCGTCG
This sequence comes from Chthoniobacterales bacterium, assembly GCA_038225185.1. Taxonomy (GTDB): domain Bacteria; phylum Verrucomicrobiota; class Verrucomicrobiia; order Chthoniobacterales; family DASVRZ01; genus DASVRZ01. The sequence goes on along the minus strand of JBBRFA010000008.1, from coordinate 26,344 downwards.
CCCAGGCGAGGAAAGGTTGGCTGGAACGCAAGGACGTGATCAATTGTCTCCCGCTGGGAAAAATCGAGGCAGCCCTGACTAAAAAGAAGACCTAGACTCGTTCTGGAAAGTCTTTGGTAAATATCTTCACTACGTATGGACACGAAGAGACACGAATAAGGGAAAAGAGCCGCTTTTTTAGTTAGAGTCGTGTTTATCCGCAGATTTTATGGGCGTCGGGTTTTGGCAGGTTATTATTGAGAACGGGTTCAACTCAAGAGAGTGAGTTTTAGCCTGGATTTTTTTGCCGGAAATTATCTGGCGAGTTTAAAAATCACCACCAGTGGACGGTGGTCACTTGCAATTTCCCAATCAGCGGGGTGGGGGATGCCAGATTTTTCCTGCACGACAAAAGGGAAAAGTTCCCTGCTGGCCAAGGCATAATCGATGCGGGAATAAATATCCGCCACGGCCCAGCGATATGTCCAGCGTTCGCCGTCTTTATCTTTGAGATCGATGGGGCGCAGATAAGCGGCGGAACCTTTGCGCCCGATTATCTCGCGAATGGGTGCTTCGTTCATCGTGTCGTTGAGGTCTCCATAGACCAGGAGTTTGGTTTTGGGAGCTTTTTCGAGGATGGATTTGGCGTGCTGACGCAGTAAGTGGGCTTCGTTGCGACGGATCAGAGTCTGATCTTCGGGCACTTCGCGCCGACTTTTCAAATGGGTGCCCAGCAGGCGGATTTGCCAGGAATCGGTGACCGCAAGGGTTACATCGAGAATGCCACGCTTAAAGTAAATCTTCTTTTCGCCGATCAAAAAGGAAAGATCGGTCTGTGAGTTACGCGAAACGATGGGGAAACGGCTGGCCAGGACCACATGACGTTCCAGATCGAGAGCCTGGACGTATTCCGTATGCGGCAAATCGACGCCTGCGCGTTTCAGACGGGAAAGAAAATCGGCAAATTCCGCAGGAGCACCCATTTCGCATATCCCGATGATGTCTGGTTTCTCGGCGGCAATGATGGAAATAAGGGCTTCGACTTCGTTTTCTGGCTTCATGGCGGCCTCCTGCCGGCCTTCATTGGGCAGAGTGCGGGCCATGCGAACGTAATTTTTTACGTTGTAAGCCAGGAATTTGATCTCTTCCTGGGCCAGACTGTCAAAGGGCGGTCGAAGTAAGATCAGAATTAAGATCAATCTCCACCAACAAAAAAGGCCCGCATTTCCAGCGGACCTTGTTCGAGAGCGATCCAGTGGAGTGCGCTTCAAGAGGGTTTGACAGCGGTCTCGGTGTCTTTGGCTGGCTTGGCCGCCACTTCATCAGACTTATTCAATTCTTTATGAAAGTCATCCTTGGCCTTTTTAAATTCTTGCAGGCTTTGTCCCAGGCTGCGGGCCAATTCAGGCAAGCGTTTGGCCCCAAAGAAAATGAGCACGAAAAACAGAATCACCATTATTTCGGGCCAGCCAGGAGCGGAGAATGCGAGCATAGGGTATGTCATGCTGGTATTTTAGCACGTTGTTATTAAAGGTGCAATCGGCAGGAAGGGTGCGGTTTCCATGCGTAAGGATCTCAAAGATAGCTAAGGAAACCGCTAAAAAGCTGTCTTCAAGAAAGAAAATTGGTCGGAACGCGAAAAAATCCCATTATTTTTCTAAAATCCACTTGCGCAGGTTTGCATTGCACCTATCATATCGGCCCCCGCGTCTGGTGGAATCAGTAAACGAGACCCACCGATGCGGGCCTTTCGTCTCTTGATACGAGCAGACCGAGGTCAGTCATTTTACCAAAATTTTCCGATAATTTAACACCAAAATCCAGATGCCCACGATCAATCAGCTCGTTAGAAAAGGCCGCGCCAAGGTCACAGTTAAATCCAAGTCTCCCGCCTTGGTCAACTGTCCCCAGCGTCGTGGAGTATGTGTGCAGGTGATGACCCGCACCCCGAAAAAGCCCAACTCCGCCCTCCGCAAAGTCGCCAAGGTGCGCCTCACCAACGGTCAGGAAGTCATTGCCTACATTCCTGGTGAAGGTCACAATTTGCAGGAGCACTCGATTGTTTTGGTTCGTGGCGGCAAGGTGAAGGATCTTCCCGGTGTTCGTTACCATATCGTTCGCGGAACGCTCGACGCCCTCGGCGTGGACGGTCGTCGCCGCAGTCGCTCCAAATATGGAGCCAAAAAGCCAAAACCAGGTCAGCCTGAGGCCGTCAAAGGCAAGGGTGGCAAAAAGAAATAATTAGCTGCTGATTTTCAACTTCCAAATTTCTCAACATGTCTCGTCGCCGCAAAACCATTCACAAAGAAGTCAAAGCAGATGGCCGTTATGGATCATCCGAAGTCGCTGCACTGATCAGCACGGTTATGACCGCTGGTAAAAAATCTCTCGCCGAACGTATTGTCTATGGAGCGATCGATAAAAGTCGCCAGGGTTCCGATGTGGTCGATCCTCTCGAAACCCTCCACAAAGCTCTTGAAAACGTCAAACCCCGCCTCGAAGTGAAATCACGCCGCGTCGGGGGTGCCACGTATCAGGTTCCCATGGAAGTGCCCCAGGCTCGTCAAGTGGCTCTCGCCATGCGCTGGATTGTCGGTTTCGCTCAGAAACGCCGCGGTATTCCCATGGTTGACGCGCTTTCCAGTGAATTGAAAGACGCGGCTGCCGGACAAGGGAACGCCATCAAAAAACGTGACGACACCCATAAAATGGCCCAAGCCAATCGCGCATTCGCCCATTTCCGCTTCTAATTTTATGTCTGCCACGCTCGAAGCCAAAGTCGCCACCTCGAATCCGAACTCGCCGGATCGTGCTTTCCCATTGGAACGCACGCGCAACATCGGGATTGCCGCGCACATCGACGCCGGCAAAACCACTCTTACCGAGCGTATTCTTTTCTACACTGGCATGATCCATAAAATCGGTGAAGTGCACGAAGGCACCACTTCGACCGACTGGATGGAGCAAGAACGCGAACGTGGGATCACGATCACCTCCGCCGCCACGACTTGTTCTTGGTTGCAGAAAAAAGAGGAGGGCGTTTACAAAGCTTTTGAAGGTGTTAAACAACGCGTGAACATCATCGATACTCCCGGCCACGTGGATTTTACAGCCGAAGTCGAACGTTCCTTGCGCGTTTTAGACGGCGCGATTGCCGTGTTCTGCGGTGTGGCCGGTGTTCAGCCCCAGTCGGAAACCGTCTGGCGTCAGGCCACTAAATACAACGTGCCACGGATTGCTTTCGTTAATAAAATGGATCGCACAGGAGCCAATTTTGATAATGCGATCAACGACATGCGCAACAAGCTTGGTGCAAATGCCTGGCCTGTTTTGATTCCTTATGGTCGCGAAGATTACCTCAAAGGTCAGTTCGATGTGATTAACAAGAAAGCCGTCATTTACATCGATGACGACTCGAGCGGGTCCAAATATCTCATCGAAGATATACCTGCTGAATTCAAAGATTTGGTCGATAACGCTTACGAAGATCTCGTAACCGCAATGTCCGATCTCGATGACGAAATCGGCATGGCTTATCTCGAAGAGCAGCCAATCAGTATTCAAATGTTGAAGGCCGCGATTCGTCGTCAGACCATTGCCAATAAGTTCGTTCCTGTCGTGGGCGGTTCCGCTTTTAAAAACAAAGGTGTTCAATATTTGGTAGATGCGGTGGTCGATTATCTTCCAAGCCCGCTCGATATCGACGCGGCCAAAGGTCTTAATCCAGACGACCTCACTCCGATGAATGCGCCAACGGATGACAATAGTAGATTTTGTTCTCTCGCTTTCAAACTTTGGAGCGATCCGTTTGTCGGCAAGCTCGTTTTCTTCCGTGTTTACAGCGGTAAACTCGCCAAAGGCGACACCGTTTATAATCCTCGCACGAACAAACGCGAGCGCATCAGTCGTCTGATCCAGATTCAGGCCGACAAGCGCGAAGACATCGACGTTTGTTATTCCGGCGACATTGCCGCTATCGTTGGGATCAAAAATATTACCACGGGTGACACGCTTTGCGACGAAGATTACCCCATCCTTCTCGAGCCACCGACCTTCCCAGATCCGGTTATCTCAATGGCTATCGAGCCAAAAACCAAGGTCGATCAGGAAAAAATGGGCAACGCGCTGCAACGTCTTTCTGAGGAAGATCCGACTTTCAAAGTCTTCACCAACGAAGATACCGGCCAAACCATTATCGCCGGTATGGGCGAACTCCATTTGGAAATTATCCGCGACCGTATGTTACGCGAATTCAAAGTCGAAGCGAATTCCGGCAAACCCCAAATCGCTTATCGCGAGACCATCACCAAGAAGGCTCATGGCGTTGGCAAATTGATCAAACAATCCGGCGGTCGAGGTCAATACGGCCACGTCGAAGTCGATGTCCGCCCTGGCGAACGCGGCAAAGGTCTCGTCGTGGAAAACAAAGTTGTCGGCGGCACCATTCCCAAGGAATACATCGCTCCTTGTAAAAAAGGCATCGAAGAAGCCGTTCTTAATGGCATCATTGGCGGCTATCCGGTTATCGACGTTGAAGTTGATATCGTTTTCGGTAGTTATCATGATGTTGACTCCAACGAAATGGCTTTCAAACTGGCTGCTATTTTCGCCATGAAAGATGCGTTCAAAAATGCCGCATCGGTGCTTTTGGAGCCAATTATGAAAGTCGAAAACAGCACTCCCGACGAGTTCCAAGGCGACATCATGGGCGATCTTAACCGACGTCGCGGTCAAATTGTCAGCATCGAAAGCAAAAGCAACCTTAGCATCATTAATGCGCAAGTGCCTCTCGCCGAGATGTTTGGCTACGCCACAGCGATTCGTTCCCTTTCCAAGGGACGTTCTTCCTACTCCATGGAACCTTCCCACTTCGAGCAAGTTCCCGCTCAAGTTTTGGCTGCCGTCATCGATTCCAAAGGGAAATAATTCACTTTCTTCTCCAACCTAAAACCACTTTTCATGACTACTGGCCAACGCATACGCATCCGACTCAAAGGTTTCGACTACCGGATGCTCGATCAATCTTCTGTTGAAATCGTAGAAACCGCCAAACGCACCGGTGCCCGGGTGGCTGGCCCCATTCCATTGCCCACCCGCATCGAAATATTCACCGTCAATCGCTCTGCCCACGTCGATAAAAAATCGATGGAGCAATTTGAGATTCGCACCCACAAACGTCTGCTCGACATTATCGAGCCGACCGCCAAAACCGTGGACGAACTTCGGAAGCTCAATCTTCCTGCAGGGGTTGACATCACCATCAAAATCTGACCACGGATAAACTTTTTATGAGCATCGGACTTTTAGGAAAAAAAATCGGAATGACCCGCGTCTATGATGACAAGGGACGGGCCACACCCGTCACTGTTATTTCCGCCGGAGGCAACACGCTACTTCAGGTAAAAACTATTGAAAACGATGGTTACGCCGCTGTGCAAGTTGGTTTCGACACACAGAAGGAATCCCGCGTTTCCAAACCAGAACTCGGTCATTTTGCCAAAGCTTCATCCGAACCCAAGCGTCGCCTTGGTGAGTTTCGTATTAGCGCCGACGAAACCATTAGCGCTGATTTGAATCTTTCTGTCAGCCGTTTCCAGCCCGGTCAATTTGTCGATGTCATTGGTCAATCCAAGGGCAAAGGCTTCCAAGGGGTTATGAAAAGACATAATTTCCAAGGTCAAAACATGACCCACGGTTCCACCACCCACCGGCGTAACGGTTCCATCGGCAACCGTTCCACACCTGGTCGTGTCTGGAAAAATATGGGCATGCCTGGTCACATGGGCGATGAACGCGTCACGGTGCAGAATCTCCGGATCGTCCAGGTCCGCGAAGAAGAAAACGTCATCCTCGTTGCCGGGGCAGTGCCTGGAGCTAACGGAGGCTATGTTGTCATCCGTCCAGCCATCAAAAAACCCGCACCCACGGAGGCGACCAAATAATTTATGAGCGCAACCATTTTAACCATCGAAGCGGCCAAGGCTGCCCAGATCAATGTGATCGAAAACGGTCGTGGAACCCAGGCTGTCCACGAAACCATCGTCGCGAGTCGAGCTGCCCGCCGTAGCGGCACCGCCAACACCAAGACCAAAGCAGAAGTAAGCGGGTCCGGTTCCAAACCCTGGCGCCAAAAAGGCACCGGACGCGCTCGCGCTGGCTACAAATCTTCTCCTGTCTGGAGCGGTGGTGGCGTCGTCTTCGGTCCCAAACCACGTGATTATTCGAAAAATGTGCCCAAAGCGGTCCGCAAACTCGCTTTTCGCAAAGCTTTGAGCGTCAAAATCGCGGCTGGTGACATTCTCACCGTGGATTCTTTCCAAGTAACCGAACCCAAAACCAAGCAATTCATCAAATTGCTCGCTGAACAAACCACTGAAGAAAAAGTGCTCATTCTCGCAGATCAATTCGACGAAAACACTTATAAAGCCGCACGCAACGTTTCCACAGTGCTCCTCAACACAGCAACCAACGTCAGCACCGAGCAACTTCTTGCCTTCAGGAAAATCCTCGTGGTCAACAGTGCCCTCGTCAAACTCGCGGAAAGGGCTTCTTAATATGAGCGACATCTACGACTTCATTCAAACCGTTCGACTCACCGAAAAGGCAACTTTGCTTGCCGAAAAAGAAAATAAATATGTTTTCCGGGTGAGTCCTTCGGCCAACAAAATCCAAATCAAAGCAGCCATCGAGCATCTCTTTGGAAAAAAAGTGCTGAGCGTTAATACCGCCAATTATGCGGGTAAGAAAAAACGCGAACGCCGGGCCGATTACGGACGCAAACCGCATTGGAAAAAAGCAATCGTCACACTTAAGAAGGGCGACAAAATTGAGCTGGCCTAATCCGTCACCCTTATTCGCACATCATTATGGCTCTTAAAACTTTCAGACCTCTCACCCCGGCCGCTCGCTTCAAGGCTCTTCCCACCTTTGAAGAAATCACGACTAGTAAACCGGAAAAAAGTCTTCTCACCACCCTCAAAAAAACTGGTGGACGTAATAACAATGGTCGAATCACCACCCGACATATCGGCGGAGGTCACAAACGGATGTTGCGACTGGTCGATTTTAAACGCTCCAAGCGTGGCATCGTTGCCGACGTGATTTCCATCGAATACGATCCCAATAGGTCGGCACGAATCGCTTTGCTTGCCTACACCGATGGCACAAAAGCTTATATTTTGGCTCCTGTCGGACTCGGCGTTGGCTCCAAAGTTTCTGCCGGGCCAACCGCACCTCCCGAAGTCGGCAATGCCCTTCCTCTCAGTGCCATCCCGCTGGGATCCACCATTCATAATATCGAATTAGTCCCTGGACGCGGGGGACAAATTGCCCGCAGTGCCGGCCAGGCTGCCGTCCTGAGTAACCGTGAAGCTGGTTATGCCTTGGTTCGTCTTCCTTCCGGCGAAATTCGTCAAATCATCGAAACCGCCTACGCCACCATCGGCCAGATCGGTAATATCGATCACATGAACGTATCGGGTGGGAAAGCTGGTCGTTCCCGTTGGCTCGGCGTTCGTCCCACCGTTCGCGGCATGGTTATGAACCCAGTCGATCACCCCATGGGCGGTGGTCAGGGCAAGAGCAAAGGTGGTGGTGGTCGTCACCATCCACAGAGTCCCTGGGGTCAGTTGGCCAAAGGCTTTAAAACTCGCCGCAAACATAAACCAAGCAACCGCTTCATTATCGAGCGTCGCAAATCCAAGAAGAAATAAATTATGGGCAGATCTCTTAAAAAAGGGCCGTTTGTTGACGTCAAACTCCTCGAAAAAATCGATAAACTCAACGATGTCGGAGTTAAAAAACCGATCAAAACCTGGTCGCGCCGTTCCCTCGTCACCCCAGATTTCGTGGGCCACACCTTCCTGGTTCACAACGGAAAAATTTTTGCCTCTGTTTTCGTTACCGAAAACATGGTTGGTCACAAACTCGGTGAGTTTTCTCCCACACGTGTTTTCAAGAAACACGGTTCTCACACCGCCAAGGTGACCAAATAATTTCGGATGGTTTGATTATGTTTTTCCCTCTTCGCTTGCGGCGAGTCTTCTGTGACTTGCTATTTTGCGGAGTGGGAATCCTAGTCGGATCATCCATCGGGTTGCTTCCACTGGAGCTAAATGCTCAAGTGGTTGAAACCCATAGTTCTTTCACAGATAAAAATGAATTAGCCGGAGCCAAATCGGTGATAGCCGAAGCGGTTTCCGAAACCGAAAATTTGCTCAAGCAGAACCTAGTTTTGCAGGAGCAGGTGCAGTCTTTAAACGAAGCTCTCATTGAAACCAAAGCCGTCGCAGAAACAACGGTTGCGGAGAACCATGAGTTAAATGCCCGGATCGAAGCTCTCGGCATCAGTGCCGTCGGAACCGACCGCATCAAGCTGGAGCAAAGATTGATAAAAGCCGTATCCGACTTGGATCGCTCGCGAACTGAAGTCGCCCAAACCCGCGAAATCCTCGCTGGGTTATCCGAATCGGTGCTCACTTTGCTGAAATTATCCAGCGATGTGCCACCCGAATCTCGATTGATTTTAGAGGAACAGTTGCGAGCAGCCAATCAAAAGCTGGGCACATCCGAAGAACCTGTCGAACGCGCCGAACCCACCGGAGTAGGACTCACTTCTGCTCGTGTGGTCAGCTTTAAACCTGATCTCGGTTTGTTGGTCGGAAACATCGGTGCCAGGGAAGGCGTCAAGATTGGAATGCCCTTCCGAGTTTTCGACGGACAAAAAAATATCGCGCTGGCACGTGTCGTCGATGTGCGCACAACGATTTTCGGAGCTCTAATTCAAGAAACCTTATCTGATAATAACCCCGTAAAAGTAGGGCATCGCCTTAAAGTCGCTGCCGATTAAAAAATAAGAAAATGCAAGTTAAATCCATCTATAAATATGCGAAAATCTCGGCTTTTAAAGCCCGGGAAGTGACGCGCGAAATCCAAGGTCTGTCCGTCTCGGCTGCTCTGGATATCGTAACTTTTAGTCCGAAAAAAGCTGCCCTCCTGGTTGCCAAAACACTCAAGAGTGCCGTGGCCAACGCTGAGAATAACAACGATTTGCGAGCAGAAAACCTCGTCGTCAAGGAAGCCGTCGTCGGGGAGGCCGTCACCATTAAACGCTCCCGCCCACGGGCACGTGGTAGCGCCAGCCCAATCCGCAAGCGCACCTCGCATATCCGCATCATTCTCACAGACGAAATTGTCCTCCCCACCCGCGCCAAAAGCCGCAATCTTTCCAAAGATGGTTCCAAAAAAACCGTTGCCAAGAAAAACAAATCTCCTCAACCCGCTCCCGCCGCAGAAGTCGAGAGTGCTCCTGAAACCAAAGAATAATCGTTATGGGTCAAAAAGTTAATCCAATTGGATATCGTCTCGCTCTCACTCGCGACTGGCGCTCACGCTGGTATGCCAACCGCCAGGATCTTCCAGAATTTCTTCGTGCCGACATTGCCATCCGCTCTTACATCAAAAAGAAACTTGCCCTCGCAGCGGTTTCCAAAGTGGTCATCGAACGTGCTTGGAATAGTATTCGTGCCACCATCTACACGGCGCGCCCTGGTATTGTCATCGGACGCAAGGGGTCTGAAATCGAAGTTATGACCAAGGAAATCGCCGAAATGTCGGGCGGTAAACAGGTGAAAATCGATATCCAGGAAATCAAGACACCCGAGCTGGATGCCCAGTTGGTTGCCGAAAATATCGCTTTACAAATCGAGCGCCGCATTTCTTTCCGTCGCGCCATGAAAAAAACTGTCCAGCAAACCATGGAATTTGGTGCCCTTGGCATCAAAGTCCGTTGCGCTGGACGCTTGGGCGGTGCGGAAATCAGTCGCTCCGAAGCTTATCGAGAAGGCAAAGTGCCGTTGCACACGTTGCGTATGCCCATCGATTACGGATTTGCCGAAGCTAACACTGTTTACGGCAAAATCGGGGTGAAAACCTGGATTTGCCGTAAAGATGAGCCGGAAACTGCGGAAGTGACCAAAAAAGAAACCAACGCCTAAAACCAGGAGATATTTTATGCCATTAATGCCCAAAAGAGTGAAGTATCGTAAGTCCCAGCGTGGAAGTCGCAAGGGCACTGCTTCACGCAATATCAAAGTCGATTTCGGTGAATTTGCCCTGCAAACTCTCGAACGTGCCTGGATCACGAATACCCAGATCGAAGCGGCCCGTGTCGCCCTTACCCGCAACATGAAGCGCAAAGGTAAACTTTGGATCCGCATCTTCCCCGATAAATCCGTCACCGCCCGCCCGCCCGAAACGCGAATGGGCAAAGGTAAAGGCCAGCCTGAATACTGGGTGGCCACCGTCCGTCCCGGGAATGTCCTTTTTGAATTGGATGGAGTGCCCGAGTCGGTAGCTCGCGAGTCCCTGCGTCTCGCTGCCACCAAACTTCCCATCCGCACTCGTTTTATTACCCGCCACCACGTCGCGGTCTAAGGCATTCCAAGCGATCCATCCACATTTAAATTTTTGCCATTTATGAAAATTAAAGAAGTCCGCGACTTAACTCGCGATGAATTGGTTGTCCGAAAAGCCGAACTCCGGAAAGCCGCTTTTCAACTGCGTCTGCAACAGCAGACCGGACAACTCGAAAAACCCAGCGAACTTACAAAAATCCGAAAAGATGTTGCTCGCATTGAAACAGTCCTTTCGGAATCCAAATAAGCGTGTATAATCGCAACCCCGTCAAATGAGCGAAACCCTTTCCACCACCGAAACCGCACCTAAAGAGCACGTCGCCGTTCGTAAAACGCGCGTCGGCCAGGTTGTTTCCACCAAAGCGGCCAAAACCGCCGTCGTTGAAACCACCACTCGTGTGCCCCATCCCAAATTTGGGAAAATCATCAAACAATCCAAAAAATTCTACGTCCACGACGAAGATAACACCGCCCAAGTCGGTGACACCGTGGAGATTGTCGAAACACGACCGCTCAGCAAATTGAAACGCTGGCGCCTCGTTTCGGTAATCAAACACTAACAAAAAGCCTTACCCGAAACAAATTTATGGTCCAGATCCGTTCCAGATTAGATGTCGCAGATAACACCGGTGCCCGCATGGCCACCATGATCGGTGTAATCGGCAAAGCGACCAGCACCGCCGAGATTGGCGATGTGATTACTGCCAACGTCAAGGAAGCAGCCCACAATGGCACCGTTAAAAAAGGGGATGTGGTTCGCGCCGTTCTGGTCCGCACCCGCCAAGCCATTCGTCGCAAAGACGGCTCCGCCTTGCGCTTCGATAGCAATGCCATCGTCATTATCGATAAAGATCTCAATCCACGAGGCACCCGTATCTTCGGTCCAGTGGCTCGCGAACTCCGCGAAAAGAATTTCATGAAGATCGTATCCCTGGCCCCGGAGGTTGTATGAGTGCGACTAAAACCCACGTTAAAAAAGGGGACGAGGTCCTCGTCATATCCGGAAACCATCGCGGTGCCACCGGCAAAGTTCTGCAGATCTTGACCAAAAAAAATCAAGTCCTCATCGAAGGCGTTCGCCTGATCAAAAAAACTGTCAAAAAATCCCAGGAACATCAGAACGGCGCCATTATCGAGCGCGAAGGTCCCCTTCACATTTCCAATGTCAAATTGGTCAATGTTGTTGCTGAAACCCAAAAACCCGTCCGCAATAAGAAATAAGCAGCCATGGCCGCCACACTTCACACCGAATATAAGGAGCGCGTTGTTCCAGCCCTCAAGGCTTCACGCGGTTACTCTAACGTCCATCAAATTCCGAAGATCGAAAAAGTCGTCGTCAATACCTGCATCGCATCGCAATCCGATGTGAAACAAGCTCTTGAAGACGCAAAAAACGAACTATCTGCCATTACAGGTCAGAAACCGGCCGAAACCATCGCCAAAAAAAGCATCTCCAACTTCAAACTTCGCGAAGGCCAGGCCATCGGAGCCAAGGTAACTTTGCGCGGCGAAAAAATGTATGAGTTTCTCGAGCGCCTCATCCGCACCGCGCTTCCTCGTATTCGCGATTTTCGCGGTATTTCTGCCAAAGCTTTTGATGGCAACGGCAATTATACTCTCGGCGTAACCGACCAATCTATTTTTCCCGAAATCGAACTCGATAAAATCAAACGCAACATCGGGTTCGATGTCACCATCGTCACCACCGCCAAAACCAACGAAGAAGCCAAAGCACTCCTCACCGAGATGGGTGTTCCTTTCTCCGATAAAGGCCGCAAAGTGGTTGCCAAAGCAGATTAACCCAAAGGGCACCCCTTCATTTATGAGCACAGTTACCGATCCCATCTCCGATTTTCTTACTCGGATCAAAAACGCCAGCGCGGCTCGCAAAGCCCTGGTGGAAGCTCCTTATTCCCGGATTAAAGCGGACATCGCAAAAATTCTAAAAGAAGAAGGTTATATCACTGATTACAGCGTCGAAACCGAATCCGTTCAACCGCAAATCAAAGTCACCACCAAATTCGTCAATCGCACTGCCGCCCTTACCGGAGTCAAACGCGTCAGCCGTCCCGGCTTGCGGAAATATGTCGGTGCCACGGAAATTCCACGCGTTCTTGGTGGACTCGGTGTGGCAATTCTCTCCACTCCAAAAGGTGTTCTGAGCGGACACAAAGCAAAAAAAGAAAACGTTGGCGGGGAAGTTCTCGCTTACATTTGGTAAAAAGGAGCATCACATGTCACGTATTGGAAAAAAAGCCGTTTTATTACCTGCCAAAGTCACTTTTGCAGTCACTCATGAAGGTGCTGTAAGCGTGGAAGGTCCCAAAGGCAAACTCGCCTGGACTCTTCCCAAACAAATCAAAGCCCGCCTCGATGGTGCAAATATTCTTGTCGAGCGCGAATCCGAAAACCGGCAGGTTCGGGCCTTGCATGGTCTTTCCCGCGCTTTAATTAATAATCTTGTCACCGGAGTCAGCACCGGCTTCAGAAAAGATCTTGAAATTCAAGGCGTCGGCTTTAAAGCGGCTGTTCAGGGGGCCATTTTAAATCTTAACCTCGGTTTTTCACATCCGATTCATTTTAACATTCCCGAAGGGATTAAAATCACTGTCACCGAAAACACCAAAATTTCTGTCGAAGGAATTGATCGCCAGTTGGTCGGCCAGGTTGCCGCCGACATCCGTGCTTATTATCCGCCCGAACCCTACAAAGGCAAAGGCGTGCGTTATGCCGGTGAAAAAATCCTCCGCAAAGAAGGCAAAACCGTCCAATAAATTATGTCTGCACGAAGCAAAATCAAAGTTCGCCATCTCCGCATTCGCAAGCGGATTTCCGGCACACCCGAGCGTCCACGTCTCGCGATTCATTTTTCTGGCAAAAACGTTTACGCACAGGTTATCGACGATACCGTTGGAAAAACATTGGTCGCCGTTCAGACCACCGAAAAAGCCTTTCGCGCCGAGACTAAAATTGTCCATGCCAACCAGGCGGTCGCCGAAAAAGTCGGTGCACTCGTGGCCGAGCGCAGCAAATCTCACAACATAACAACCGTGGTTTTCGATCGCGGTGGTTTTCAATATCACGGTAAAGTAAAAGCACTCGCCGACGCAGCTCGCGCTGGTGGTCTCCAATTCTAATATGGCAAATCCCAATCAAGGTCGCAGAAATGATCGTGATCGCTCCGATAAAGGCGGTCCTAAATCCGATACCACCGAAAAAGTCGTTTTCATCAACCGATGCGCCAAAGTCGTCAAAGGCGGACGACGTTTCAGCTTCAGCGCACTCATCGTGGCTGGAGATCGCAAAGGCAAAGTTGGGGTTGGGTTTGGCAAAGCCAACGAAGTCTCCGAAGCCATCCGCAAAGCCTCCGATGCTGCTCGCAAGTCTCTCGTAGCCGTGGCAATTCGCGATAATTCCATTCCACATGAAGTGATTGGCGAATACGGCGGTGGTCGTGTTCTTCTCCGTCCTGCCTCGCCTGGAACTGGCATCATCGCCGGTGGCGGTGTCCGTGCTGTCGTCGAAGCAGCCGGTATCAAGGATATTCTCGCCAAATCGCTTGGTTCAGATAACCACGCCAATGTGGTCAAGGCCACCATTGCCGCTCTTCAACTTCTGCGTCAAAAAGACGAAATTTTCAGTCTTCGCGGTATTAAACGGACTCCTGTCGAGCCTGTTGCCACCTAACCACTCCATTTTTTTATGTCCATCCAACTTCATACATTGAAGCCCCGTCCCGGTGCCACCCATCGCGTCAAGCGACTTGGCAGCGGCGAAAGCAGCGGCCACGGTAAAACCAGCGGCAAAGGGCACAAAGGCCAGAAAGCGCGTTCGGGCGGTAGCATTCGTATCGGTTTCGAAGGCGGTCAGATGCCACTTATCCGTCGTTTGCCCAAACGCGGTTTTAATAATGCCAACTTCAAGAAAAATTACGCCACCGTGAATCTCGACGATCTCGACGTCTTTGCCGATGGAACCACCATCGACGAGGCCACTCTAATCGGAAAAGGTCTCGTCCGCGGTAAATACGTGGGAGTAAAAATCCTTGCCCGCGGGGATATCAGCAAAAAATTCGTTATTCTTGCAGATAAATTCAGTGAAGCAGCCAAAACCAAAGTGGAGGCCGCCGGTGGCTCCATCTCCGTTCCCGAAAAGAAAGCGCCCCAAAAAAAGGTAGTCGCCAAATAATTGCAGTTCCTCCCCTGAATCTGCACCGATGATTACTGCCTTTGTAAACATTTTTAAAATTCCTGAGCTAAAACAGCGGGTGATTTTCACTTTGCTGATGCTTGTGATTGTCCGGATCGGTTCCGCAATCACGACGCCTGGAATCAATGCCCACGTGTTGAACGAATGGTTCCGCACCTCGGTCGATCCACAGGCCGGTGGCAGTGTGGCAGCTTTGTTTAGTTTGTTCAGCGGGGGTGCACTTGAAAACTGCGCCATTTTTTCGTTGGGGGTAATGCCTTACATCAGTGCATCGATTATGATGCAGCTTCTCACCGCTGTTCTCCCGCAATTGGGCAAACTGGCTCGTGAGGATGGCGGTCGCCAGAAAATCACCCAATACACTCGCTACGCGACATTGGTGTTGTGCCTTCTTCAAGGCTATCTTTTATCGCTTTCCTTCATCAATCCCGAAACGAGTCCCTTCCTTCCAGGGATCACCAAGACCATCCAGGATTTGGGCACACCGCTGGTAATTTTCCCGAATGCCATAGGATTTTCCATTTTAACCGTTATCACTCTTACCGCAGGAACGATGTTCCTGATGTGGCTGGGCGATCAAATCACCGAGCGCGGCATCGGTAACGGATTGTCGCTCATCATTACTATCGGTATTGCCGCACGTCTGCCTGCCGCCATGGTGCAGGCATGGAAAACGTTCGTGCCCTCCGATGTTTCGCAAGCAAGCCAGGCTACCCCGTTTATTTTGGTGGTCATGGTGCTTTTCCTCGTTCTTGTCATTGCTGGGGTCGTGGCCATCACCCAGGCACAGCGCAAAATCAGTGTCCAATACGCCAAGCGGGTGGTCGGTCGCAAAGTTTATGGCGGTCAGACCCAATACATGCCCTTGAAGGTCAATTATGCCGGGGTCATGCCGATTATCTTTGCCCAGGCGATTCTCTTGTTTCCCAGCTCGATCCTTGGCTTTCTCTTTAAAGGACAGCAATGGGCTTCCACTTTATCGAGCATGCTCGTCGATGGCTGGCTCCATTACACGCTTTTTGGCCTGATGATTTTCTTTTTCAGCTATTTCTGGGTGGCTACACAATTCCAGCCCAACCAAATCGCAGACGATCTCAAGAAATTTGGCGGCTATATTCCAGGAGTACGTCCAGGTAAACCAACGGCGGATTTCCTCGATTTCACCATGAGCCGCCTTACTTTTGCCGGAGCCATTTTCCTTACGCTCATCGCAATCGTGCCGCAGATTATATTGGTCAACGTAATGCGGGTGCCACTCTCCGTGGCAGGCTACTTCGGCGGAACGAGTCTGCTTATTATGGTCGGTGTAATGCTCGATACCATGCGCCAGTTGGAGACGCATCTCATTCAACGCCATTACGACGGATTTCTTCGCAAAGGAAAAATCCGGGGCCGTTTCGAGCGATCTGCCTACAATAAAAGCGCGACGGTCAGTGATAGCTCTCTGGTTTGGCTGATGACCTTGATGGCAGTGCTGCTGATTCTGGCCGTCATTATCCTCGTTTTTTTAAGAGATCGTTAGGAGGCTGACTTGAAAAGCCGGATTGTTTTGCTTGGCCCTCCAGCATCAGGGAAAGGAACCCAAGCTCAACGCATAGCTGCTCGTTTTGGCATCCCGGCGGTATCCACAGGGCATTTGTTGCGGGATGAGGCCGCCGGAAGCACCGGATTAGGCAGACGCGCCGCCTCTTTTACCTCCAAAGGTCAGCTCGCACCCGACGATCTCGTGCTTGCCGTTCTTAAAAAATGGCTCGGCAATGGGCGGGAATCGTTTGTTTTTGATGGATTTCCCCGCACTTTGGAACAAGCGACCATCCTCGATCCCCTCCTGCTTGAAGCTAATATTCCCTTGCACGTTACCCTTTTTCTCGATTGCGATCTATCTACCATCCAACACCGTGTCCTTGGGCGACTAACCTGTTCCTCTTGCAAATCAATTTTTAACATTGGTCTGCACATCCAATCGGAACACGAAAACTGCCCCAAATGCGCCGGCAAATTGGAACGTCGAGCCGATGACACTCTCGAAATTCTCGAACAACGCATGGCGCAATACGCCCGAAAAACCGAGCCTCTCATCGCTTTTTATCGCGAAAAAGGTATCTTGTGCAAAATCAACGCCAGCCAGGAATCAGATGCTGTCTTTGCCGAGATCGAAAAGGAGCTTTTGCAATGATCCCCATCAAAACCCCGGGCGAGATTGAGCGGATGCGCGATGCCGGACGCTGCGCCTCCTCCATCATCGCCCAGATCAGCGCCTTGGTGAAACCCGGCGTTACCACTCTCGAAATCGACACCGCCGCCGCCGATCTCATGTCCGATAAAAAATGCACCAGTGCCTTTCTCGGGTATAAAGGATTTCCCGGCCACATCTGCATTTCGCTCAATGAAGAAGTCGTCCACGGCATCGGTGGAAAACGCCGCATCCAATACGGCGACATCGTCAAACTCGACGTCGGCGTTTTTTATCAGGGTTTCGTCGGAGACAACGCCACCACCGTGCCCGCCGGTGTGATCGATCCCCGGGTAATGCGCCTGCTCGATGCCACCGAAACCTCGCTGGTTCTAGCCATTAAAAAAGCGCTCCCAGGCAATCGGGTGGGGGACATCAGTTCCGCTGTCGAAAATGAAATCATCGCCCACGGATTCAGTGTCGTGCGCGAATTTGTGGGTCACGGAGTCGGACGCAAACTCCATGAAGAACCGCAAGTGCCAAATTTTGGGAGGCCGAAATCCGGGGCGAAACTGCGACCTGGGATGACCCTTGCCATCGAACCCATGGTCAACATGGGCACCTCCGCTGTTAAGATCCTCGGTGACGGCTGGACGGTTGTCACCGCCGATGCCCGCCCCTCTGCCCATTTCGAGCACACTGTTCTCATCACAGAGGGGGAACCGGAAATTCTTACCAGGCGCGAAAACATCCCTTTGTCCGCTCTCTCCGCCCAATAAAAACCCTTCTTCTTTGAAATCTTTTCGTAAAAACTCCAAAAATCTTGCAGAAAAAACAAGAAAATCGCTTTTCCAGCGCAATCCGAACTTGTCAGCTTTAAAACTTATGGTAGTAATGTCACCCCTACATCTTGTCGGCTCGTCCGCACGTCTCGTGAAACAGATAAGGATATGGGGTAAAAAAGAAAGTTTTCAGGCTGCGCAGGCAGGTTTTACGAAAGGTTACCCCATTCCTTTAGCGTAAAAACGCCTTGCCTCCTGGCCAATCTTCTTTTTAAGCATTTAAAAACACCGATTCAGGTCCACACATTTTCCCAACAATTGATTTATGAAAGTTAGAGCATCAGTAAAACGACTTTGCGAGCAGTGCCGCATCGTCAAACGCAAAAATGTCGTTCGGGTTGTCTGCAAAAACCCACGTCACAAACAAAAACAAGGTTAAACAACCAATTCTCTTATCCATTTATGCCAAGACTCCTAGGTGTTGAAATTCCCGGCGACAAACGCATCGAAGCCTCCCTTCCTTATATTTATGGAATCGGGCCCACGACTGCCAAGCGCATTCTCGAACAAGCCAATATCGACCCCAATCTCCGGGCCAAAAACCTTACCCCTGAGCAAATGGGTGAACTGATCCACGCCATTACCGCCAGCAAACTGCCCATCGAAGGCGATTTACGTCGCGAACTTCAAGGCAACCTCAAGCGCCTCCAGGCGATCAACTGTTACCGCGGCATTCGCCATCGCCGCAGCCTCCCCG
The DNA here is from genome assembly GCA_038225185.1 of Chthoniobacterales bacterium. Taxonomy (GTDB): domain Bacteria; phylum Verrucomicrobiota; class Verrucomicrobiia; order Chthoniobacterales; family DASVRZ01; genus DASVRZ01. Next base: position 8,029 of record JBBRFA010000008.1, on the reverse strand, counting down.
TGCGCGGCCAACGCACCTCCACCAACGCCCGCACTCGCAAAGGCCCCCGTAAAACCGTCGGCGTCCAAAAAGCCAAGGCCTAACCCCTTTTTTCATCACTTAATCCAGGTAAATCATGTCCGAAGAACCCAACTCACCCGCAGACGAAACCCCGGCTGCGTCCAATCCTCCTATTGAAACTCCAGAAGTTCCCGAGACTCCTGCGCCGATAGCAGAAACTCCTGCTACCGAAACCCCTGCCGCTACAACTGAAGTTCCCGCCGCTGCCGAAGTTCCCGCCGCTGCCGAAGTTCCCGCCGCCGCTGTTGAAGCTCCTGTCGCTGCTGTTGAAGCTCCCGCCAAAGCAGTCAAGGCACCAAAAGCCAAAACCACCAAGGCAAAGAAAGAAGCCGCTCCTGCCGAGGAACCCAAAAAGGAAAATCTTTCCCTCGACCCCAACGACATCGAGAAACCCAAAATCGTCAAGGCCAAGGGTAGCAAAAACATCATCACAGGCGTCGCCCACGTGCTGGCAACCTTTAATAATACCATCGTTTCCATTACCGACCTCAACGGCTCAGTCATCGGATGGTCCAGCGCCGGTAAAGTCGGCTTCAAAGGTTCCCGCAAAAGCACCGCTTACGCCGCGCAAATGGTTGCCCAGGATGCATCCCGTCAGGCCATGGGCCACGGTTTAAAAGAAGTCGAAGTGCGGGTCAAAGGTCCCGGCTCAGGCCGCGAATCCGCTGTCCGCGCCCTCCAGGCTGTCGGTCTCGAAATCAGTGTTATCAAAGACGTTACCCCCGTTCCACACAACGGTTGCCGCCCACCCAAACAACGTCGCGTCTGATCCATCCACTTCCTTAATCCACCTCTCTTATGGCAAAATACAATGGCCCCAAATCCAAGATCAGCCGCCGTTTCGGCGTCGCCATCTTTGGTCCCAGCAAAGCTCTCGAACGCAAAAATTATCCTCCTGGCATGCACGGCCCCAAAGGCTCCCGTCGCAAACAGTCGGAATACGCTCTCGCGCTCGCCGAAAAACAAAAACTGCGGTATCAATACGGCGTATTGGAACGTCAGTTCCGTCGTTACTTCGAAATCGCTCTTACCCGGCGTGGTATCACCGGCGTAATCCTTCTCCAACTTCTCGAAACCCGCCTCGATAACGTGGTTTATCGCCTCGGCTTCGCCAATTCCCGTAATGCCGCCCGCCAGTTGGTCGGTCACGGTCACGTCACCGTGAATGGTCGCAAAGTCGATATCTCCTCCTTCAACGTTCGTGCAGGGGATGTCGTTTCGATCAAAGACAAACCAGCTTCCCGTCGGCTGACCACCAAATTCCTTGAATTGACCCAGATCGCTCCTGTGCCCGAATGGCTCGAACCTGATAAAGAAAACTTCACCGGACGTATTTCGCGCATTCCAACCCGCGACGAAATCGCGCCAATCGTGAACGAACAATTGATCGTCGAGCTTTACTCCCGTTAAAAGCAGCAGTTCGAACTTCCATCGATCTCTTTCAAAAAACCGCTTCCAACAATCTTGGAAGCGGTTTTTTTATGATGCTATCTTTCCAGCATCCCTAAAAGAATCATCCCCACTTTTCGCAAAGCTTCCTCATCGAGTTTCGACGCCGTATCGTCTGCGGTGTGGAGATATTGATAACTTGAATCGTGCAAAAGCAGAGACGGGATGCCACAGGGAATCGCCGAAAGATGCGCTCCCCAGATTGGCCGTGTCGCAGGAATAAGCCGTCCTTCCCAGCCTTTCCCGGCGATCTGAGTTTCCAAAAATGCGCGTAAATCGGGCGACGTCAAAGATGGTAAAACCCATTTGGCCTCCAGATGTCCCACGGCACCCAGAAAAATCGCTCCCCGCACTTGATCGGCCTGCCCGTTTTCCACCAGACTCTGAAAATAAAAACGAGACCCGGCCAAGCCGTCATCCGCCGCAAATTGACGCACCGGCGCTTCCCCATCGAGAAAGAGCAAGGTGACTCCTCGGGCTTGCTGGGGATGCGCCGCCAGGCGTTGTGCCAGTTCGAGCAGCACACCGCAACCGGCAGCTCCTTCGCTCGCCGCCGGGAAGACGTTTTCTTTGGAACCCACGGCATCCAGCGTTGCCGCAAACACCCAGTTTTCCGTAGCGGACGTTTCGGTGGGAAAAGTGGCGATCACATTGCTATGAGTGCGCTCGCCCAATGGAGTGGAAGTCGTAAAAGTCTGTTTCACCGTGCGCCAGCCGAGGCGTTGCAACTCTGCCAAAATCTGTTCCCGCGCGTCTTGCAACGCTGGCGATCCGGAGGAGCGCGTGTCTCCTTTGGCGCATAACGCAGCGGCTTGTCGAAGAGCAATGCGACCATCGAAAACAATCGGCGATTTTTCTAAGGTAACGTCAGGCGAAGGCGCCGGACGTGGACACGCGCTTAATAATAGAACGACTGCAGAAAGTCGTATAATGAGGAAAAGGTGGCGCATGACGGGAAGACGCGCCGTTTTTTAGGATTGATCCTCGGAAAGCCCGAGCAAGGCGAGCACGCGTTGTAAATCGTCCGCCCCGTAATATTCGATTTCGATGCGGCCTTTTTTATCCCCGTGCGCCAGGGTCACATGAGTGGCGAGATGATTGCGCAAACGATTCTGCACATGGGAAAGAGCCGGGGAAAGGTCGGTGGTCGGTCCGCTCGATTTACGTCGCGGGGAGGGCGTGAGATGATGTTTTTGTAGAAAATTGGCGACGATGGCCTCGGTCTCGCGCACGGTGCTGCTCTGGCGCAGAACGAGATTGGCAGCGGCCATTTGTTGGTCGTGATCTTTTAAACCGAGGAGCACTTTTCCATGCCCTACCGAGAGCAGATTTTGGGTAAGCCAAGTCTGAATCTGAGGATGTAGTTCGAGCAGGCGCAAAGCGTTTGCGACCGAGGCCCGGCTGCGTCCGACTCGTTGGGCGATGTCTTCCTGACGCAGATCGAACTCTGCCGCAAGCCGTGAAAAAGCCTGCGCCTCGTCGATGGGATTGAGGTCGGCTCGTTGGAGATTTTCGATTAAAGCCAGCTCCAAGACGTCGCGATCGCTGGCCTGGCGCACGATCACTGGAGCCTCGGCCAATCCCGCCCGTTGCGCCGCCCGCCAGCGTCTTTCGCCGGCGATCAGCTCCAGTTGCGATCCCACTTTACGCACGATGAGCGGCTGAATAATGCCATGTTCCTTGATCGAATCGGCCAACTCTTGGAGCGGTTCCTCTTTAAATTCACGGCGCGGTTGAAACGGACTCGCCACCAGACTGCCGAGAGGAACGATTTCCACCCGTTCCCCATCGCTCACGATGGGGGTGGGGGTGGCGACTTTGGGAGTAATAAGGGCGCCGAGTCCTTTGCCGAGTGCGAGTTTTGCCATAAAGGAAATGGTTTACACGCGGATGTAAGACTTGCCAATCTGCAAAAACGGACAAAGCATCCAAGGGAATGATTTTTTCCCAGTTGCGCCTCCTGATCGATGGTCCCGCCAGCGGTGCCTGGAACATGGCGGTGGATGAAGCGCTCCTGCGTTGTTGCTCCCTGCCCACTCTGCGGGTTTATGGTTGGGAGGAAGCCACGGTCACTTTTGGCACCTTCGAGCGGCTGGAAGAAATTAAAAAATGGTGCCCTCATCTGCCGTTGATCCGTCGCTGGACGGGTGGAGGGCTGGTGGAACATGGGACGGACTGGACGTATTCCCTGATTATTCCCTTTGGAGATGACTGGTTAAAAATGCCGCGTGCGGACAGTTACCGAGCCATTCACGGGGAACTACGGAAGGCATTGGAGCAGGGCGGTATCGCCGGGCTGGAATTGGCCGGGGAAGATTCCGGCGGGGCAGGTGGCTGCTTTGTGCGTCCGGTGCGGGGCGATTTGCTTTGGCACGGACAAAAAATCGCCGGGGCGGCCCAACGGCGCACCCGCCAGGGATTGTTACACCAGGGGAGTGTGCAAAGCATGCCGCCAGGATCGCTTCAGCCCGAAACGGTGGCGGCCCTGCTGAGTCGGGAAATCATTTTGACCCCCTTGACCGATGCTGAACGGGAAGAGGCTATTTTTCTGCAAACCACGCGTTATGCCAGTCCCGCCTGGCTGGGCCGCTTTTAGGGTGGTAAAAAAGGAAAATTCCGCAGTTGACGCTGGCTACTGGGAAATTACTATCATGATATGACTTTGCTACGGAAATTGTTTTGGTTGGCCTTGTTTGCAGCGTTCACATTTCTTTTTGTGATCCTATTCGAGCATGGCACGAAAGATTATTTTAAAAATCTTCCTAAAAATGCGGCCACCGAGTGGGCTTCCATTAAAAAATTCTCCGAACCCACCAAGCTGAAACAATCCGACGGAACGAAATAAGGTCGTTCGTCATTCTTTGTCTCTCAGCACAGATTTTTCCCATCATTCATGCCTTCCCCCTCAACCGAAAAGCAGCTCGCTCCGGCAGTTCGCTCCAGCTACCTTAAAGCACTCTCCGCACTGGAACTCAAAAACTTCGATTATGCCATCACCCTCATCCAGGGAGTTTTGCGCGAGGAACCTTACTTTCTCGATGGACGTGTGGTCTTGCGCAAACTCGAAATCGGCCAGACGAAAAATAAAAAAAGCCTCTTCGGCGGTTTAAAAGGTGGGTCAACCATTGCCGCTTTAAAGGCGCAAGGTCTGGTAAAAAAAGATCCCCTGGCTGCCATCGATGCCGCCGAAAAAGCGCTCGAATCCGATCCTTTTAGCATTCTAGCCAATCAAGTAATTAAAGACGCCGCTCTCGGCCTCGATTTTTACGAACTCGCTCGTTTCGCCATCGAAAATCTCCGCGATGGCAATCCCAAAGACCCCAAAATTCTTCACGAACTCGGTAAACTCTACTACGAACACGGCGAACCCGCCAAAGCCGTCGATATCTACAACGAATTGGTCGAAATTAATCGTAACGACATGGTTGCGGTCAAACTTGGCAAAGACGCCGCTGCCGCTGCCTCCATGAAAAGTGGTGGTTGGGAGGCTGTCGCCGAATCTGGCGGACAAAAAGACTATCGCGACCTCATTAAAGACAAAGACCTCGCCACCTCTTTGGAACAGCAAAATCGTGTCGTTCGCTCCGAGGACATGATTGAAAATCAGCTCCAGGAACTTGCTGTGCGTTACAACGAAAATCCCACCAACATGGATGTCGTGCGCAAAATGGCCTCTCTTTACGAGCAAAAAGGCGATCTGCCCACCTCCGTGCAATGGTTTACTTATGCCGCCTCTCTCACGCAAAACACCGACCTCGCCCTTGTGCGGAAAGCTTCGGATTTGCAGATGAAACTTTACGAGGAATACATCACCACCTGCGAAGATTTTCTCGCCACCAATCCCAACGATCCTGCGGCCCCCGAATATCAGGAACGCCTCGTCGAATATAAAAAACTCCGTGCCGAACTCCTCATCGGCGATGCCCGCAAACGCGTCGAACGCAATCCCACCGACCTCGCCCTCCACTTCGAGCTGGGCGAAGTCCTCGTCGGCATCGGCCAATGGCGCGAAGCCATCCCCGAGCTCCAGGCCGCCCGCAAAAGCCCCAACGTTCGCCTCAAAGCGATGAGTCTTCTCGGCCAATGTTATCGCGAACTGAACATGCTCGATCTCTCCGTGCGCACTTTCGAGGAGGCAGCCAAAGAAATCCTCATCATGGATAACACCAAAAAAGACATCGTTTACAATCTCGGCCTTGTCTTCGCGCAAATGGATAAAAAAGAGCAGTCGCTCGACTGCTTTAAACAAATCTACGAAGTGGACTACGGCTATATCGATGTCGCTCATCGCGTGGAAAGTTCCTACGGAGGTTAATCGACCCTGCCCCATTTCCGGCAGGCTGTTTACAAAGACTTGTTAACTGTTTATCCCCCAGTATCATCATTCAAATTTCTAATTAACTAACTAAACAACCTAATCATGAGTTTTCAACTTACTAATAAAGCTGGCAAACAAGGCGTCGGAGCAGGCGTCTGGAATCTCGGTCCCGGTGGCGATCCTTTCGGTGGCCCGACGCGCGAAGCCATTCCTTTTATCGATCGCATCCCTCTCCTCGCCGAGGCAGGCATGAGCTACTTCGAGGCCCACGACTCCGAAATCCCCGCCGCCGATATCGACAAAGCGCTCGTCGCCGCCGAAAAAGCCGGGATCAAATGCGCCATGTATACCCCATCCTTTTTTGCCGATCCCATCTTTAAGGATGGCGCCATGACTTCCAACGACGCCTCCATTCGCGCCCTGGGTCTGGCAAATGCCAGGCAAGCCGTCGATTCCACTGTGGCTCTTGGCGCCGAGACCATGGTCTTCTGGAACGGACGCGAGGGTTTCGATTTCGTCCTGGCCAAAAATGGGCGCGATTCCTTTAAGCGGCTCGTCGAAGGTTTCAATGCTGTCGGTCAGTATTCTCTCGAAAAATATGGCAACCAGATTCGTTTTGCCATCGAACCCAAACCCAACGAACCCCGGGCTAACATGTATCTCGCCAATGTCGGCGAGGCACTTTATCTCATCAGCCGTCTCGATCCCTCCGTGCAGCACCTTTTCGGAGTCAATCCCGAGACCGCCCACAGCCGGATCGCCGGTCTCGATTACCTTTGGGATATCGAGATGAGCCTTGAAGCCAATAAACTTTTCCACATCCACCTTAATTCGCAGGATGGCCAGCGCTACGACCAGGATCTGCCATTCGGCTACACCGAGCCGGTGAAAGATCTGGCTTTGTTAGTTGTGCTCCAGGACACCGCCTGGGATGGCATTATCTGTTTCGACGTAAAAGCGCCGCGCACCGACGATCCCAAAAATATCCAGGATGTGCTCACTGTTAGCGGGAACAATCTCGTCTGGCTGTGGGAGCGTGCCCTGCGGGTGGACCGTGATAAAATCCTCGCTCTCCGTGCCGAAAATCGTTCCACCGCCATCGCCGGATACCTTACCCAGGTGCTTTACGGCATCGACTAATTCGGGTCTCCGGCTGCCCTCGCCCGCTCCCAATCCGCCAGAGTGTCCACATCGTGCAGTTTGGTTAGCTCCAGACATACCAAACCTGCCCCCACTGCCGCGCACAAAGTCTGCTCGAATACTTTCTCCGTGCTCCAGCTAATATCTGCAAATAAAGAGGGTGCCGGTTTCTTCAAAGCTAAAAAATAATATCCGCCGTCGTGGCTGGGACCGATCACCAAATCTGCCGCCCGTAATTTTCCCCAGGCATCCTCGTAAATTTCTGCTTCCAGCTCCAGGCAATCGCTCCCAATCACCCCCACGGCCTGCCAGCCATCGGCAAAAGCCTCTGCAAACGCGTTTTCCAAACGCCGTCCCAAATCCCCCTCCGCCTGGGCGCGAAATTCTGCCTCTTTTCCTAGATCGTTGGCCAGCCACGCACGATAATCCGCCTCCGCCTGGCGGCCATCAAAGACCACCCGCACCGCTTGTCGGCGAGGAATTCGTTGTAAAACCCGGGTCACCATTTCCCGGTAAACTTCCGTCGCAGCTTCCGCTCCCAAATCTGCCGCCAACCGTGTTTTCACCTGTCCTGGCACGGGGTATTTCACAAAAACCAGCAAAAGAGATTTCACCATTCCACTTTCTACTCCAAAAAACTTCTTCTGAGAGCCAAAAAATCAGCAGCATCCTTTGCCCGGAATGAAAAGACTGCTCCAGCCATGCACGCAGTAAATCCGGCTGCTTCTTGTTGTTTGTAACGAAAACGCAGCGCCGCCGACCGCATCTCCTGTTACTGGATAATGGCAACCGCTGGCAGATGAACGAGATTCGGTCAGAGATATTGCGTTTAAGGTAGGTAGGGTTACACCCCATTGTGTGGAATCGATGACACCGCTATTTTATCACAGCGTTAAATCAAAATTAAACAAAACCTAGCGTTGTTAAATATAAAACAACATGAAAATAAAACATACATTGCAAGCATTGCTTATCGGAGGAAGTATTCTTTCCGGAGTAATCCAAGGTAATGCCCAGTCCATTACCACTACCCAAACAACGAATACGGCAGGCACAATCAGC
>JBBRFA010000007.1:0-53657 GCA_038225185.1 Chthoniobacterales bacterium | reverse complement strand
AGGAGGCCCTGGTTGATGAGGTTGTCGTTGATTGGTAATGACGAGGCGACGAAGGTGCGGGTGTTGATCTGGCTGCTGCCACCGAAAATGATGCCGTTGGCGTTGATGACATAGACCTGGCCCAACGCGTCGAGACTACCCAAAATCTGCGCGGGGTTGCCTGTGGGGTCGTTGATTTTATTGAAGGCAATCCATTTGCTGGTGTCGTTCCCCCCGGCGCGTTGATCAAATGTAACGCGGGTCTGTTTGCCGATGTTGAAGGTTTGCCAGTTTAAAACGGCCTGCTGCTGCTGTTGCTTGATGGTGACAATGGTTTTGCCGCCAGCAACGGTTTCTCTGGGTAACTCGGCACCAGTCCACAAGCCCGGGAGGTCGCCGGGCTGCGGGTTGGCGAGGCTGGCAGGAACGCCAGGGGCGACCTGGAGGCCGCCAGGACGAAGGCCGTTGGGGACGTTGGGAAGGGGTTGACCAGGAAAATTGGGGTTTTGGCCGAGGTTGTTGGGTCCGGCAAGGGCGACTTTGCGCGCGGCAGCTTGCATGGCCTGGACGGATTGCACCGCCTGGGTGGTGCGGGCAAGGGCGTCGGCGGCGTTGGCGCGGGCTCTGGCGGCCTGGGCGGTTGCCGCACCCGAGGTGGCAGTGGGGGCGTTGGGCTGGGCAGCGGCGGGGGCACCTCCCCGCAGGATATCACCAGCCTCGGAAATGGGGATGGCGGCGAGAGCCAGGGCGACGGCGAAGGTGATGCTGTGGGATTTTTTACGGAAATACGGAGACACGGGCAGTGATGGTTGGAATCGGTAGTTTACTCCGAACTAACAGCCAGACTCACGTTACGATTGTGTTACGAAACTGGGTGAATGGAGCTGGGACGGAGCTTGATCGGCCCGGAAAAATGGCGGTTTTGGCGTTACAAAAGTTTGACAAACCGCTGGCCGGGGAGCTGTTTAACAAGGCGTTTCATCTCCAGGGTGAGCAGGGTGGAGAGGACCTGGCCGGTGGGCAGGCCGCTTTGGCTGACGATACGGTCGATGGCGGTTTCGCTGTCCGTAATGGCGTGGTAAACCTTTTCCTGCTCGGGCGAAAGATCCACGGGCGCACTGCGGATCAGCTCGGGTTCATGCCGAAAAAGGGTGCCCAATTCATCGAGAATATCGGAGGCGTCCATGACCAATTTGGCTCCTTGCTGGATTAATTTGTTCGATCCCATGGAGTTGGGCCGGTCGATGGGACCGGGCACAGCATAGACGGTGCGACCTTGTTCGAGTGCCATATTGGCGCTGATGAGGGCGCCGCTGTTGAGGCCGGCTTCGACGACGAGCGTGCCAAAACTCCAGCCGCTGATGATGCGGTTGCGCATGGGGAAGCTTTGTCGGTCGGGTTGCACGCGCATGGAAAATTCGGAGACGATGGCACCTTGTCCGGCGGCGATTCGTTCGGCCAGTTCGCGATTTTCGGGCGGATAAAGAAATTCCAAGCCGCCCCCGATGACGGCGACGGTGCGCCCTTTGGCGGCGAGAGCGCCTTGATGGGCGGCGGTATCGATGCCCCGGGCGAGACCGCTGATGACGGTGAGGCCGGAGTAAGCGAGTTGATAGGAAAGTTTGCGGGAAGATTCGATTCCGTAATGGGTCGTTTTGCGGGAGCCGACGATGCCGATGGCGTGTTGATCTTTTTCGAGCAGTTCGCCCCAGACGTAAAGCACGGTGGGAGGATCGTGGATTTCGCGAAGGAGCGGCGGATAGGTGGAATCCGCCTGGGTGATGACATGAGCTCCGAAGTCCCGGATGCGCTCCAATTCGGCGGGGAGATCGACTTTTTCCTGCCAATGCGCCACTTCGCGAGCGGCTTCGGGGCCGAGACCGGAAACTTTTTCCAACTGACTGTGAGGCGCGGCGAGGATGGATTCCGGGGTGCCGAAAAAATCGAGTAATTTCCGGATTCTTACCGGCCCGATCCGGGGAATCATGTTGAGGGCGATGCAGGCTTCGGTGTGGGTCACGCTGATTAAAGAATCAGAAAAGCGTGGAGAATACAACGCTGTCCTGACAATTTAGAAAATCCATGGGGTAATGTGCAGGGGAATTAGATGTGTTGAGTTTTTTTGTCCACAGATTGCTCAGATTTTCACAGATTTTTGGGGGAAACTGGTGAGGCGTTTCTTTGACGGCCTGAAGAGGTTATTTTTTTATCCACAGATTTAACAGATTGAACAGATTTTTTGGGGGGGACAAGTGCGGCGTTTCTATGATCGTTGGAAGTGTTTTAATCTGTGTTCATTTGGCAGTTAAATCTGGACAAAAATAGACTGCCTATCTCGTCGGACACGGAAGTGAAATCTGTGGACAATTTTATATTGATCTTTTAAAAATAAGAGGGTTGATTACAGGGTAATTTGATTCTATCATTTTGTTTATTATGGAATCCACAATAACAGTGACGGAGGCGGCGCAGAATTTTTCGGATGTCATTAATCGCGTGGTTTATCGGGGTGAATCAGCGATTCTTACTCACAATGGCAAAGTGGTGGCCCGGATCGTCCCGGAAAAGAGGAAGGGGTTGACGGGAACGGAATTGGCCGAAATCTGGTCCAACCGAACACGGATGCCGCGCACGGAGGCAGATGCGTTTGCGAATGACATTGAGGAAGGACGTCGGCTTTACAACCAACCGGAGACGCGCGATTTGTGGGCGGAATGAATTTGTTACTGGATTCCTCCATCATTATCTCTGCTGAGAAGAAGTGTTTCGATTTGGCTGCACTGGTCGAGGGGAGAAAAGATGGGGAGGTATTCATTGCAAGTATTGTCGCGTCGTAGCTTCTTTTTTGGCTGCGAGCGTGCTACCAGTGGTCCACGGAGAAATGCACGGTTTATTTTTGTAGAAGGGATTTTAGCGACGTTCCCGATTTTGGATTTCGACTTCGATACCGCTAAAATACACGCCAGCCTCGGTGCGCGATTGGCCGCAGAGGGAATCGGAATCGGGGCGCACGATCTCATTATTGCGGCGACGTGTTTGCATCACGATCTAGAACTTGCGACGCTAAATACGGCGGAGTTTACCCGGATTGCCGGGCTCCAATTGGCGGCGGTGACTGCTTTCTCGCTGGGAAAGAACGAGGAAAAACCCTCTGAAGCGCGATTGCGCTGATTTTTTCCTAATTCAAATAGCGGCGGGCGAACCACCAGCCGGCGTAAACGCCGATTACACTTTATTTAAAGGGGGGTTGAAGCTGCTGCTTGAGGTCGGCGGAGAACGGCGATTGCTGGAGCCAGGCGTCGGCCTTGGCAGCGTCGGAGTTGTGCCAGTTTTGGTAAATGTTGGCAAGCTGGCTGATTTGTTTCGATGGGTCGCGAATGGCGGCGGCCCATTGCATGGCTTGGGCAGGATCGTTTTCGGCAAATTGATCGCTGAGGGCAGAGCGGGCGATGTCGCTCCCGAGGCTGGCGGGAGGTTGTCGCTGCAACCACTTGGAAAGGGAATCGCTGTCGGTGCTGGCCCAGGAATCGAGGACGTTGGCGGTGGCCGCATCGCGGGTTTTCGGATCGGGAAGTTGCGCGGTCCAGCGGAGGGCTTGATCGGGATCGACGCTGCCCCAGGTCTGCGCCATTTCGAGAACGGCACTTTCGCGGACGTTGGAATCGGGAATTTGCGCGACCCAGCGGCTGGCAGCCTGGATGTCGGTGGTGGCCCAGATGCTGGCGAGGGCGCTGGCGGCATTTTCTTGAATGGTGCCCTTGGGAAGCAGATCGACCCATTTGGCGGCGGCGGCAGGATCGGCGGAAGACCAGGCATCGACGACTCGTTCGATGAGGTCGCTGCTGCCTGGGGTGTCGAGATGTTTGCCCACCCAGGCGGCGGCATCGGAGGGAGATTGGCGGCACCATTCGTCGGTAACGGCGAGAAGAGCGTCGGTTTTTTGATTTGGCGGAAGGGATTCGGCCCAATTTGCGGCGGCGTTGGGATCGATATTCGTCCAGGCAGTGGCGATGGTTTCGAGAGCGGTGCCGGTGGCGACGCCAAGAGATGAGGAGCGCACCCAAGCGGCAGCGGATTGCGGGGAAAGCGTGGCCCAGGCTTGCAGGGCGGCGTTGATGCCTTCGGTCTTGAGCGGGCCTTCGAGGCTGGTTTGAGCCCAGTTGAGAGCGGCCTGCGGATGCGCCGAGGCCCAGAAACCGAGTGCGCCGGTGAGGGATTCGGAGCGCAAACTACCGGGTGGGAGGTTGGCGGCGTAGTTCAGCGCGGCTTTTGGATCGGACGCGACCCAGGTTTTTAAAACGGCGGTGAGATATACCGTGCCATCGGCCAGACTGCCGATCTGCGAGACCAGGGCAAGAGCTTGCTGGAGGTCTGAGCCTGCGAGCCTGGCAGCAAGAATGCGCAAGGCGGCGTTGCGATCATCCTCGCCGACGATTTCCAGGATTTCGGTGAGATTTTGAGCGGATGCAGCGGACGAGGAGTCGGGGAGGGAACGCGTGTTGGGGTCACCCGCCACCGCACGATTTGGCGGGAGGTTTTTTGAATGAAAAGCGGGCGGAGTCGAAGTGATGGAAGCGGTTGTCGCTTTGCCGCCTGAGCTAAGGGAACCACCGAACCAGCCGATGGCTATTCCGCCAATAAAGACTGCCGGGAGAAGGATTTTCATTCTTTGGACAGTCGATAGAATAAGAGTGGGAATGTCAATGGATCCCCTGCCCTGGCGTTGACCTTACGCTTTTTAAAAACAGACTGCTTATTTAGGGGGGCATTCGTTTAAGAGTCCACCTTAGACGGTGGTGAGCCGCAGTAGTTGGGAGGCAGTTTTTTCCATGGACACCCCTTCCAAAATCTCGCGGGTGCGCGGGTGCCGGTGAATGATATAAACCAGGCGGCTGGCCCGGGTGAGTGCCATGTAGATTTTGCGGGTATTCGCCCGGATGATTTCCTCTTGTTCGTTGATTTCCAAGCCGAGTTTGTGCTCGTCCTCCAGCAGACTGTCGAGGCCGCAAAGAAACACTGCCTGACTTTCGAGGCCCGTGGCTCGTCCCAAAGTGGTTACCCGGACCATGGGCTGGCGGGGCTGATTCGGTTCCCAGGCGTTCCAGGCAATCGTGCTGCTGTGGGCGCGGTTGAGGCGTTCCACGCATTCTTTGGCGAGGGTGTTTGACTTGAATAACACCAACATGCTGGCGGGCGTTTGCCCTTGTTTGATGGCGTCGAGCACCTGATTCGTCACGCAGGTGAGTTCATCCTGTTGATGCTTCACGTGGATGAAAAGCGGAGCCAGGCCGACGGGTAATTCGAGCAAATCGGCTTCGTCGGGCAGATTGTTGTCGTCATCCTGATCGGGCAGACGGCGACGGTAAAAAGCGGAAGCAAAAGCGAGAATCTCCCGGCAGTTGCGGTAGCCTTTGCGGAGGCGCGTGGCATGTCCGCGCACTTCGATGCCACAATCGCGCCACGACGTGCGTTGTTTTAAAAAGCCTTGGGTGGGATCCGCTGCGAGGAAAAGCGTGCCATTTTCCGGCTCCAGACAGCGGCGAATGATGCGAAACCAAAGGGGCGGGAAAAATTGCGCCTCGTCGATGAAAATGTGGTCGTGCAGAGGCGCGCTGATGCGGCCATCGCGCAGGGCGAGCCAGACGTTTTCCGCGATTTGCGGCCAGTCGGTGCGACCTGTGGCCTGGAGTTTCTGGCGATAATCGGCGAGCAACCGGAGCAACGAGGAACGTTGCTCGGAGGAAAGCGGACGTTTGCGGCCCCGACGCGAGGCGGTGAGATAGGTGGCATCATCGGGGAAGGCCTGCTCGCGAATCCAGTCCAGTTCGGCCACCAGAAAATCCTCGGGAATAGTAGCCAGCGCGGGGTGTTGAGCGATCAGTTCCCGAATCCACGACGGACGTTCCCAGTCGGCCAGGGGATTTTCGGTTTGCGGGAGGAGAGTGTGGCACCATTGGTAAAAAGTCTGCCAGTGGAGTCCAGTGCCGGGCATGATGCGTTCCTGGCGCAATTGTAATTCAAAGGTGATCGGGCGGTTATGCGAGAGAGTCAAAATGCGCGCGTCGATCTGCAAAGTGGCCTGGAGCGCAGCGCGGTAAAGCAGGACGAGCGATTTGCCGCTGCCAGCAACGCCGGTGACGAGATGAAGCTTGCCGGAGCGCGCGTCGTTCACCGCGTTGGTCGCTTCGTTGCTGAGCTGGAGGTCGGCTTTTACGAGGTATTCCTGATCGAGATCGAGCAGTTGCCGGGTATGACGCGGGGCAAGATCGCGTCGCTGGGGACGCTTCGGCGTCACGGTGAGATCGCGCGGAATGCGTGTTTCCGGGCAGATTTTATGGCGCAAAAGATCGAGCCAGATAGTTGGAAAAACGCCTGTGCCGCCCGTTTTTTCGAGGGCTTCCAAAATGAAGTCCGGGTGAATCATTTCCCGTCCCCAGAGAGCCACATCGGGGTGGGGCGGGAATTGGTCGAAGGCTTCGTGGGGGATGTTCGGAAAAAGGACGACGCCATAAATCGGTGGTTGATGGGGTTTGGCGAGGTAAGCGGAGTCGAGGTTGATTTCGTCGACAAAAGACTTGAGTTTAGCTGCTTCGAGTGTTCCCGGCGCATCGGCGGGAGTGGTTGCAAACAGGTCGCCTTGCAGGCTTTCCGTGGAGACCGCGACTAAAAAACACACCCGTTGCTCGTGCAGAATCATCCAATCGGGACGCCAGGAATTGCCCGATGGGAGTGCCATCCAGATGTGCGTATTGTCCCCTGGAATGCGTCTCAGCGCGGCGAAAACTTTCGCATTTTCGGGCGAAACCCTTCCAACAGGCTGATTGGGATAAAGGCGTGACATGGGCTAAAAATGAAGATCTAAGGAATGGTTCACAGGGCGACGGTATGTGCGTGTTGCCGGAGGGTTTTCCAAAAATCGACCAAGTCGAATGTTTCTGCGAGTGCAGGAATGCGGCTGATCTGGCGGCTGGCGATCAGGATAACCTTGCTGCGGGCACGGGTGAGGGCAACGTTCAGCCGCTGGGGCAGGAGGAGAAATTCGGCCATTTTTTGCAAATAAACGGGATCGGAGGCGGTCATGGAAATCAGAATAACCTCACGTTCCTGACCTTGCATTCGTTCGACGGTGTCGATCGCGCAATCGGCCCAATCCGGACGACGCAACTCCTTTTTTGCTCCCAAAAAAGAGCGAATTCGTCGCGCCTGACGTCGAAATGGAGCGACAACGGCGACATTTTCCAGAGCGATTCCAGCGAGATGCAGTTGCAGGAGTAAATTGGCGACCAGCGAAGCTTCGTCGTCGGAATGACGGTAGGAAGTGGCGTGTTCCATTTCCACAAGAACGAGGGGATGCGCCGGGTCGAGAACTTCGTGGAAATCCTGCAATCGACCCGGCAGCGCGAGCCGGCGGCTGGCATTGGCGGGGGCGGCGCGAAGTTTACCGCTATAAAAACTCTCCGACGGCCAGTGCGTCAGCGTGTCGTTCATGCGGTAGGTGTGCGTGAGCAACGAGGTGTTACCGCGTCCGGCGAGATGATGAAAAATGGACACCGTCGCCGCTTCCAAAGGCGGGACGCTGAGCACGACGGGCGGAAGCTGTTGGTGATCGCCAATGAATAAATAGGTCTCCGCGCTCAGCATGGCCATCACCGCCAGGGGCAGGGTGATCTGGCTGGCTTCGTCGATGAGCACGGTGTCAAAATCCACTTTGCCCAGGCGACTGCGGGCCGCGAAAGGCGTGGCTCCGACGACATACCCCTCCTGTGCATCGGCAAGGGGAGAATCGGCAAAGTTTTCATATTGGGCCACTTGCAAATCGGGATCGTGAATGACGCGTCCAATTTTAACGACGGGCACATTTTCCGGAAGGATTTTGCGAATCTGATTCAACGCATGATGAATCGCCCGATGTGTCGGTCCCGTGACCAGGATGCATTCACCGGCCTCGATGCGTTGACGGACGATTTCGGCCAAAACGTAAGTTTTTCCCGTTCCAGGCGGACCTTGAATCAGGTGAACCAACTCTGCGGCGACGCCTTGGGCAATCGCTTCTTTTTGGGAGTCGTTCGTCTTACCGTCGGGCATCGCATCGAGAGACTCCGAAAATAGTTGCAACTCCGTGGTGTTTTTCGCCTCCCCGGTCAAAACAGGCAAAATGCGTTCCCTTCCCCGCGCACTCGATGCCAACTCATCCAAAGCTCGAAAAAAGGTTTCGCTCAAATCGAGATGGGAATGATCCAGCACCCAGGGACCTTCGGGTTTATCGATGAGCGAATTGGGCTTCCCCGTCAGCCAGATGGCGTGATCTTCCACCCGATACACGTTGGCTTCCAAAACTGAGAAATTTGGCTCACCCAAGCTCACTCGCACCAAGTCATCCTCGCGAAAATCGGAGTCGTTTTGCCGCTGACACTCAAATTTGATCTTATTATCCACGGTGCCTGCATAATTCAAGCCGTCGAGACAGCGTCCCTCGCGGACACGTTCGTGCAGCGGTGTTTGCCAGAGTTTTTGGAACGAATCCCTCTGCGCGACGGTTTCGTCGCGGACAAATTGCTGCATATTTCGAAATAATTCCTCGGAGGTCGACATATTAAAGAAACCCTCAATAGCAGAAACCTTGCTCAACAGCAAAAAACGGCGTTCTTTTTGTGTTTATCTTCTTCTCGCCACCTCCATCACTCCCCTCAACGGCGAACCCGCCCGCAACCATGGCCGTCCGACTTTACCTTGAGCACCGTGGAAGGACGGGCATAAAGTGGCACCATGTCGAATTTTTTAATCCTGCTGGCACGCATCGATCAGGCGAAAGCTGAGCTGGACGCCATGCGCCCTCTCGACCGGGAGCTAGAAAATCGCATCCTGCAAAAATTCCGGCTGTGGTGGACCTACCATTCCAACGCGATTGAAGGGAATAAACTCACCCAAGGCGAGACCGAGATGTTTCTCATGGAGGGTCTCACCGCCAAGGGGAAACCTCTTAAGGACCACCTCGACCTGCGTGGACATAGTAACGCGGTCAATTATTTGCTCGCCTTTATCCGGGGAAACGAAAAACCTCTAACGGAAGCTGAGATTAGAAAACTTCACGAAGTGCTGCTGGTCGAAGCCTATCTAGTGCCGGTCATCACCCCCGACGGATTGCCCGCAGAGAAGACCATCGCTCCGGGACAATACAAAACGCAGCCCAACCATGTCCGCACCCTACAGGTGAAACTCATTACTACGCCAGCCCTGCGGATACTCCGATCAGGATGCAAGAGCTGGTCGATTGGCAGCGGGCCGAGTTTGGAAATAAAAAAATGCATCCCGTCGAGATTGCCGCACGGTTTCACCACGAATTTACCGCGATTCATCCCTTCGACGATGGAAACGGGCGCATGGCGCGATTGCTTATGAATCTTCTGCTCATGCAGCACGGATACCCACCGGTGGTCATTCGACTTCAGGAACGTGACGATTATCGCATGGCGTTACGTCAGGCAGACCTGGGAAATAAAGAGGCATTCCTAACTTTCATCGCTGGAAAAGTGGCCGATTCGCTGGACCTCTTTTTGCGTGCAGCCAGCGGTGAGGAGATTCACGAGCCCACGGATCTCGAAAAGGAAATCGCCCTGCTCAAGTTAGGATTACAACACATTGAAGAACCCCAGGTGCTGACTCAGGAATTACAGAAACAACTTTTTGAGGCATCGTTAGACCCTTTGTTTTTGGAAATTAAAAGACACCTTTTGCCTTTGTGCGATTTGTTTGAGGAAAGTTTGGTTTTTATAACAGGCGACCATGGCAATGCGCATGTTGTCGAGGGTATAAACAAAAAATTTGAAATACTAACAGCGAAGTTATTCCTAAAACCAGCATGGGAAATAGACAAGGTTATTTTTAACCATAAAGTCGTCTTTGAGTTAAATACTTTTAAGAAAGGTAAATACGACACTTTTAACTCCAGCTTGACGCTGAATTTTGACTTTGCGTCTCTCAAATATAGTATTGAATCAAAAGCACTGAATTCTCCACTCCCAATCCAGCGTTTTTACCAAGAGCAACTCACCAAGGATGAAATTACCGCCATAGCACAACAGGTGGCCCGTTTTTTCCTTGATGCGATTAGGGAAAAAACCACTTCTTAAATTGTCAAATCGACAGGATCAGCCATCGGAAAAGCGTCTTACAAAGGCACTCTCAATCCTTCTGCTTCCGCGAGCTTTTTTTGGTTCGCATCAAAGGTGAGAAATTCCTCAGCCCCGAGGTGAAGCGCGGTGGCCACCTGAAGAATATCCACCAACCGATGGCCTCCCACCACAGTGTATGTGCCACTCAACGCTTCTGCCCGTTGATGCACGTCAGCCCAATCGACCGGTAAGGCGCTCAATATTCCCGCACTCAGATCGATCTGAAAATCGCGCAGCATTTGCAGGCCTTCACTTTGGGAACATCCTTTTTTTCTATCATTGCCATGCAGCCGGATTTGGATTCGCACAGACTGTCGAAACTCCAACAACACCAGGCTGGAAACTCGCAATGGACCCGTCAGCTTTGCCATAAAAACATCCGCTTGCGGAGAATTGACCTGCGTCCGATCAAGCGCACAGAGGAATGACGTGTCGGGCAGAAAAATCATTCTTCTTCTCCCTCCAACTCATCCGCTCGCATGGATGCCACCTCAGCCGGGGTAAAAATTCGCTGGCCCCAAATAATTTTACGCCGGGCGGCGAAGTCCGGCTTGATTAGAATGGCATCAGCGTTGCATCCCCAGCTCGTGAGGATGGCGATGGGTTTTCCGCGCTTTTTGATATGAATTTCTTCACCTTCGGCCAGCCACACCTCCAGCTTGGAAAAAGAGTTTCGGAGATCCCGAACGGTGGCAGTTTTCATGTGGCCAAATTATGGCCACACCCAACACGGGTCAAAAAAGTTTCCTATCTCAGGCATTCTGAAATGGTCCGTTTTTCAGGGGGGGGCACTTTAAAAGTCTGCTTCGCGAAGATGGGAGGAGGTTGTAATGACGCAACCTTTGACTTCCCGGCTCGGTTTTTGTAATCTTGCCACGAAACAAAAATGGCCACCGGCAATCGTCGCAAAAAGCATCCTCCCCGGCAGAAAGCCTCTCTGCTCCGCACTTCCATGGCTGCACAGCAGGACTCTGCCCTGACCATTCCCAGTCGCTGGCTCAAATTTATCATCGCCCTGTTTCTCCTGCCTTTGAGCTGGGTGTTGACGGAGGCTTTTTTCAACTGTTTCTCGGTCGCAACCTTGCAACATCGTTTCTGGGCTTCGACCGAGTTTTGGTTCTTCGGACTGGGGTTTGTGTTGTGGTTAATCGCTTTTTTCGGTCTGCCCAAACCCTTGTTGATCTATGTCTATGGACACGAATTGACCCATGCCGTCTGGGTCTGGTTGATGGGCGGGCGGGTGACGGCGTTCAAAGCCCGGGCGAGTGGCGGCTACATTATAACGGATAAAAGTAACTTCCTGATTGCGCTTGCGCCGTATTTTTTCCCGATTTACAGCCTGCTCGTCATCGCGCTTTGGGGGGGCGTATCGCTTTTTCGTCCGTTGGAAAGGCATCAGGAATATCTTTTTGCGCTGATTGGGCTGACGTGGGGTTTCCATTTTACGTTTACGCTGTGGATGATTCCCAAGGGGCAGACGGATTTGACTGAGCACGGGACTTTTTTTTCACTGGTGATCATTTATTTGATGAATCTGGCGTTGCTGGCGCTTTTCGTAATTATCGCCTCGCCGAATGTGGGTTTTGCTGATTTCCTGCGCGAGTCTTTGAGCAGTGCGGTAAATTTTTCCGTGGCCACACGTTCGTTGGTTCTGCAATTCGTTCGTTAAAAATTCCTATCCTCCCGTGATTTTTCTGATTCTTGTTTTTATCGTTGCTTTCCTGCTGGGGTCGATCCCGAACGGGTTTCTCATTGCCAAAAGCAAGGGAATCGACATTCGCGAGCATGGCAGTAAAAACATCGGGGCGACGAACGTATTGCGGGTGCTCGGCAAAGGGCCGGGTTACACGGTGTTTGCGCTCGATGCCCTCAAAGGGGTGCTGGCCGTGCTGCTCGGCGGATGGCTCACAGGTTGGCGGCCAGATCATCTGGGGCAGATCGTGGCCGGGATCGGATGTATTGTGGGTCATAGTTTTACGCCGTGGCTGGGGTTTAAAGGCGGCAAAGGGGTGGCGACCACGGCCGGGGTGCTGCTCACCTTGCTGCATCCTTTCGTGCTTCTGAGCGTGCTCACGGTCTGGCTGATCATTTTTTACAGCACGCGATATGTGTCGCTGGCCTCGATCCTGGCAGCGGTGGCGATCCCGGTGACGATCTGGTTTTTGGTCATCACTAAAGATCGTCAGGCCTGGCCGATGCTAATCTTTGGGGTGGTGGTAATGCTTCTGGTCGTGTTGCGTCATCAAGCAAATATCCAGCGTCTGTGCAAGGGCACCGAAACGCGTTTCATCAAAAAAACATGAATACCGCCATCCTCGGTGCCGGCAGTTGGGGGACTGCGCTCGCCCTCGTCCTCGCGCGGGGAGGTCATCCGGTGCAACTTTGGACGCGCAACCCGGATTTTGCCAAAGTGCTCGCGCGGGATCGGGAAAATTTCACCTATCTGCCCGGCATCCAACTGCCGGAGTTAATCCAGCCCACGGCCCGCCTGGAAGAATGTCGGGAGGCCGATTGCGTGCTTTTCGTCTCGCCCAGCCTCGCTTTGCGGCATCTCGCGGAACAATTTGCCCGGATAGGTCTGGCGGAGCGCAGTGTGCTGATCAGTTGCACCAAGGGCATCGAACTCGACACCGGACTCCGCATGACCCAACTCATCGCCCAGCATTTTCCGACCAATCCCGTCGCGGTGCTTTCGGGCCCTTCCCATGCCGAGGAAGTGGCCGGTCAGCGGCCCACCGCGGTGGTGCTGGGCGCGACGGATCACCTCATCGCGGTGGAATTGCAAAAAGTGATCGCAGGTCCTGCTTTTCGCACTTACACGAGCGACGACGTGGCCGGGATCGAGCTGGGAGGTGCGTTAAAAAACATTTTTGCCATTGCGGCCGGCATTTCCGATGGGCTTGGCCTGGGCGATAACTCCAAGGCCGCCCTCATTACCCGTGCCCTGGCCGAACTCATCCGTCTCGGCGCCGCGTTGGGTGGACGACGGGAGACTTTCCAAGGCTTGAGTGGGATCGGCGATTTAATGGTCACCTGCTTTAGCCAGCACAGTCGCAACCGCCGGGTGGGCGAACGCATCGCGCACGGTGAGACTTTGTCGAATATCGCGGAGTCCATGCAAATGATTGCCGAGGGCGTGCCGACCGCGCGCAGTGCCTGGCAATGCGCGCTCCAGCTTGGGATCGATGCTCCGATTACTGGTGTCGTCCACGCCATTTTATACGAAAATCTCGCCCCGGCAGAAGGAATGCGCCGCCTGCTGGCCCGCGATCTTCGACCCGAGATGGATCGTTGACGAAACGTCGTTTTCTAAACAATGTAATCTGGAATCTTCCTTGTTCTCATAGTGTCCTGGGATCCTTTCATCTGCTCCATGTTACCTCTTCCCATCGGTTCCTCCGACATTGCCTTGAGCCACTCGCTCTGTCCGGAACCAGCGCCAAAACCCTGGCAGATCGAGATGCGCGATACCCGTTTACGAGTTCTAGCCATGCGCCACGAGGATAAAACCTTCGCCCTGCTCGAAGATCTTCTCACCGCGCAAACCCGCCTCATCGATTCCAAACGCTGGATGCTGGGAAGTTTCCTCAGTGGTAAATTCGACATCTATCGGCGCAATCGTCGTCTCAAACCCATCGAAGCCCAACGTGCCGCCATCGAAGCTCTTCGCAATCACCCGGCCCGGACGTTGATTTCCCCCCATGCCTCTGTCCTCGACACCCGCGGTGGCAAATCGCCTCGCCCGGTCGTCGTGATCATCCCCATTCATAATGCCTATGAGGAAATCTGTGCCTGCCTCGATGCCGTGTTAGCTCGCACTCCGCATCCGCACGAACTCCTCCTCATCGACGATGCCAGCACCGATCCCCGGGTTTTTCCCCGGCTCGAGGCTTATGCCGCTTTGCATCCGCACCTTTTTCTGGTTCGCAATCCTAACAATCTGGGCTATACCCGCACCATCAATCTGGCTCTGGAGCTGGCCGCCCCGGCGGATGTCGTTCTGCTAAATAGCGACACGCTGGTTACTCCCCGCTGGCTGGAAAAACTAACTGCCTGCGCCTACAGCCAGCCCAAAGTGGCCGCCGTTACCTCCATCTCGAATGCCGCCGGTAATTTTTCCTTCCCGGTCAACAAATTCAACAACCTCATCCCCGACGGATTTACCCCCGATAGCTATGCGGCGCGCATCGAGGAGCTCACATCCCATCTCCGGCCAACCATCCAGAGCGGCAACGGATTCTGTCTTTACCTGCGCCGGGCGGCTCTCGACCAGGTGGGCTGCTTCGATGAAGTCAATTTTCCACGTGGCTATGGAGAGGAAAACGACTTTTGCATGAGAGCTTACAAAGCCGGTTACGTCAATCTGGTGGACGACGCCACTTTTATTTATCACAAACGGAACGCCTCTTTTGGCGGGGAAAAAGACGAGCTGCTCAAGAAGGGCAGCTCACGACTGCGTAAACTTCATCCCGAATACAAAGATTTACGCAGTCAATGGTTGGATAACGATCCCATGGATGCACTTCGCCGGGCTTTGCTGGCCGAGCCTCCCCAGATCGCGCCGCCTCTCGTGTCGGGCCTGCTCTACGTGCTCCACAGTGGCGGAGGTGGCACCCGTTTTACCTCCCAGGATTTGATCCATCATCTCGCCCGGCAGGAGACGGTTTATGTGCTGGAGACCGGTCTTTCCCACTGGACCTTGTTTCTAGCCAGAGCGGGAAGGCTGGTCCCGATTCGACGCCAGCATTTTTCCGTGCCCTGGCAGTATCATTTGCCGCTCAACGAGGAGCGCACGGATGTCTGGCGCGATCTGCTCGCCTCCCTCTCACCGAGGCTGGTGCATTTCCGTCATCTCATCGGTAATGGCCCGGAATTGCTTCATCTAACAAAACAAGCCGGCCTGCCGGTGGTGCTGTCGTTGCATGATTTTTACGGCATCTGCCCCACGTTCAATTTATTAGACGAAACCAACACCTATTGTGGTGGACTCTGCACGAGCACTCCCGGCGATTGCACCTTGCAAGGCAGTTGGTTTACCGGGAATTTCCCCAGGCTGAAAAATGCCGCGGTCCATTTGCATCGTGAAAAAATCGCCGCCGGGATCGAGGTTTGCGATGCGCTGGTGACCACGTCGCAGTTTGCCGCAGATTTGCACACCGGTTATTTCCCGGTCTTGAAAGAAAAATTACATCTCATCGAACACGGACGCGATCTTGAATGGGAGGATTTTTCCAGTGTGCCGGTCGCGGGGCAAAAAGTGCGGATTCTCTGCCAGGGTAACATGATCGCTGCCAAAGGCCTGGAAATATTAGCACAACTCATGCGGCTGGATCGCGCGGGCAGGCAGTTGTTTGAATTTCACTTTCTCGGGAATCACGAAAAAGAGGCGGCCATTTCCGAAGAATTGGGGGGGATCTGGCATGGACGCTATGAACGTGAGGCATTATCGGGTTACCTCGCAAAAATCCGTCCCTCCTATGCCATTGTCGCATCCATCTGGCCCGAGACTTACTGTCATACACTTACGGAAAGTTGGGCTGCGGGCATCCCGGTCTTTACCTCAAATCTAGGCACACTTCGGGAGCGGGTGGAAAAACAGGGCGGCGGCTGGTTGCTGGATTACACCAGCCCGGAAAACTGGTATCGCGGGATGGTGAAAGTGTTGGAGACAC
Source organism: Chthoniobacterales bacterium (assembly GCA_038225185.1). Classification (GTDB taxonomy): domain Bacteria; phylum Verrucomicrobiota; class Verrucomicrobiia; order Chthoniobacterales; family DASVRZ01; genus DASVRZ01. The sequence continues at coordinate 37,834 of JBBRFA010000007.1, read as the reverse complement.
CCGGTGCCTGGGCGGAAAAGAAAAGGGAGATCCAGCAGATGCCCCGCCGCAGCGTGGCCGACATGGCTCTGGATTATCAGGTGCTTTACCAAAAAATTGAAATGGCGCGAATGCGCTCCTAGCAGATGTGCGGAGGTCCAAATTGCACGTTTTTTGTTATTTCATTGGTTTTACAAACCGGCCAAGGGAAAATGGACTGCTGAATCCAGGTTTTAATCTTACGCCATGCCGTTCCTGATCGTATCCATCCACGATGTCTCCCCGTTTACCTGGACGGTGGTGCAAACTATTCTGGAAGATTTGGAGGCAGTCGGGGTGCGGGTGGTCTCGTTGCTCGTGATCCCAGATCACCATCGACGAGGGCATTTCCACGAATATCCCGATTTTTGCCAGTGGTTGAGGGTGCAGCAGGAAAAAGGTCACGAAATTGTCACACACGGAACCTTCCATCTTCGGGAGCGAACAGCTAAAGAATCATGGCTGGACCAGATGATAACCCGTGTTTATACCGCGAATGAAGGTGAGTTTTACGATTTAACCGCTCAAGAGGCGGAGATGAAAATGCGAAAAGCGCAGGAAGATTTCGCCCTTATCGGCTTGCAACCGGTGGGATTCATCGCCCCAGCCTGGCTTTTAAGCGAGGGAGCGGAACGGGCCGCACAATCAACGGGCTTCCATTACACCACCACTTTGCGAGAGGTTCGCTGGTTGCAAAAAAACACCACCCACGTTTCGCAATCGCTGGTCTATAGCGTGCGCAGTGCCTGGCGTCGGCAATGCAGCCTGCGGTGGAATCGCTGGCTGGCCGCGCGCCTCGCCGGCAACCCGGTGATTCGACTGGGGATTCACCCGCCCGACTGGAGTTACCCCGCCATTAAGCGACAAATTCTCACCCTGGCCAGTAATCTGGCTAAAAAACGAACCGCTTGCTCCTATGCCAACTGGACGCAAGCGTGGCCCCCGAATTCCCCGCAATGAAATCCCGCGTCGATCTTCACATTCACTCCAGGGTTTCGGATCGTTCGGCAGAATGGCTCTTTCGCCGGATGCATCTGCCCGATTCTTATAGCGATCCGCGTGAAATCTATCATAAATTACGCGAGCGCGGCATGGATTTCGTCACCCTAACCGACCACAATCGTATCGAGGGATGTCTGGAAATCGCCGATTTGCCGGGCACATTCATCAGCGAGGAGGTAACCACTTATTTTCCCGAGGATCGTTGCAAAGTGCATTTGTTAGTCTGGGGAATCACCGAGGCCCAGCACCAGGTGATAAGCGATGCCAGGGAAAATATTTTCGAGCTTGGGGACTATCTTAAAAAGGAGGACATAGCTCATGCCGTGGCTCATCCGCTTTATCAGATCAACGATAAAATGGGCGTGCACCACGTCGAATCTCTCCTAAACCTATTTACCCATTTCGAGACGATCAACGGCCTGCGCAGCGCCTTGCTGGGAAAAACCCTCGAGCATTTATTGGGGGATCGTTATGTAAAAGTGGGGGGATCGGATGATCACGGCGGAGTTTATCCGGCACGCGCCTGGACAGAGACGCGAGCCGTGGCTTCGCCCGGAGAATTTCTCGCCGAGATTCGCGCAGGCGCTTGCGAGGCACACGGGGTGGGAGGCACACCGCTGGTGCTTTCGCATAGCTTATACAAAACTGTCTATCAATTTTCCCGGGATAAATTTTCCCGTCAGCTCAATCCGCACGCCGCGTTTGTGGAAAAAATATTCTCGCGCTTTATGGAGGGGGAAGATCCCACCCGCTTTAGTTTTGGGGAGAAAATGAATTTTCTCGCGCAAGGCATTCTTTCGGGGAAAATTTTCGACCTGGCCAAACCTGGCAACGCGTCTTTGTGGAAGGAATACGCCGATTATTTCGGTCATATCGATCTTCACAAACAGCTTGCCGCCGAGACGAAGGATATCGAGGATCCCGAGCGACGCGCCTTTCTCATCGCGAATCTTTTTGCCAATCAACTAGCCTTTCGTTTTTTCTTAAAATTCATCAAACAAATCTCCTCCGGCAGCCTGGTCGAGAGTGTGCAAAGCCTCACCGGCATGTTACCCATGCTGCTGGCACTGAGCCCTTACTGGTATGCTTTTCGCAGCCAGTCGCCTTCGCGGGAGTGGTTGCGCTCCGTCACTCGAAAAATCAACGGATCGATTCCAGCAGAATTGAAAAACAATCGCCGGGCCTGGTTTACCGATACCCTGGAGGATGTCAACGGAGTCGCCAACACCATCCGGCACATGACTGCGGCAGGCATCGCGGCAGGAGCCGATCTAACCGTGGTCACCAGTCGCACCGAGATTAGCATCACCGACATTCCGATTAAAAACTTCCCCCCCATTGGAGAGTTCGAGCTGCCGGAGTATGAATTGCAGAAGCTAAGTTTTCCTCCCATTTTGCACATGATCGATTACATCCAGCGGGAGGGATTTACCGAACTCATCATCAGCACACCCGGCCCCGTGGGCTTCACCGCATGGCTGGCGGGTAAAATGTTAGGATTGCGCATGGTCGGGATTTATCACACCGATTTCCCCCAATACATCCGCATCCTCACCGACGATTCGTTTCTGGAAAGTCTGGCCTGGAGTTACATGCACTGGTTTTATACCCAGTTCGACGTGATTTTTGTAAACAGCGAACATTATCGTCAGGCCTGGAGCGAGCGCGGGATCGATCCGATAAAATTAAAAATTCTCCCGCGCGGCCTGGACACGACTTTATTCCATCCCCGGCAACGCACAGAGGGGTTTTGGGAAAAATACGGCCGGCTAACCTCCGAAATCGGCATTCTTTACGTGGGACGCATCTCCCGCGAGAAAGATCTCGAAGTGCTCATAAAAGCCTGCGATTTGCTGGCGGCCACGCATCCTCACATCCGCCCGCTCATCGTCGGCGACGGCCCTTTTCTGGAGGAAATGAAGCGACTGCTTCCGCGGGCCTGCTTTACCGGTTACCTTGCGGGAATCGACCTGGCCCGGGCTTACGCCTCGGCGGATTTATTCGTCTTCCCCAGCACCACCGACACCTTTGGCAATGTCGTCATCGAGGCCCAGGCATCCGGATTGCCATGCATCGTCTCGGATGTGGGAGGCCCGGTGGAATTGATCGCGCACGGTGAGGATGGATTGATCACCAAGGCGCTGGATGCGGGGGAATTGGCGCAGGCCATTCTGCGGCTGGCCGAAGATGCCGGCTTGCGGGGAAAAATGGCAGCCCGCTCCCGTGCACGTGTCGAGGAAAGAAATTGGGACGGTGCCTTCGCGAGTTTCTGGGCGATGTCGCCGGAGTAAAGTTAAGGGTTGAAAAGCTGGCCTGGAGCGACTAAGAAAAGGCAGGTCTTTTTCTCCGTATGCTCTCCCCAAAAACCATCGGTTTTCTCGTTCTCAGCCTGGCTCTCGGCGGCTTGCTGGGAAGAATCTCGGCACCGCGTCCCACGGCGGAGGCGGGAAATGCCAGCCGTGCAACGTCCGCCTCGTGGTTTTCCTCCAATCCCTCTCGCGCATTGCCCGACACAGGCGCAAGCGTGGACACCGGGCGGGCAATTGCCGACGTAACCCCAGGGCGCGAAGAGATAAAGCAGGAACGCATCTTATCGTTGCTGGAAATTAGCAAGCTCACCGGCAGTCGCAAACTTTACGAACAGGTCCAGCGCTTTGTGAAAAGCCTCGATGTCGAGGGAGTAAAAAACGCATTGCAGCAAACCGGTTCCCTGCCGCCCGGTAATGTGAGGCGGAGTCTCACTTATTCGTTAATCAATCGTCTGGCTGAATTCAATCCCCAGGAAGCCATTCGATTCGTCGAAAAAAAAGAATTGCTCGATTTGCGCGAAGCCATCTATGCCACCATCGCAACGGCCTGGGCCGAAAAAGATTTCAATGCCGCCAAAGCCTGGGCTTACGGATTGCCCGAGGGGAACGCCAGGCGCAACGCGATCAGCGGCATTGTTTCCTCTCTGGCCGAACGCGATCCCGATGCGGCTTTGAAATTGGTCCTGGCCGACAACAAACTGATGGGCTCTGGTTACAACTGGGCCTGGTCGGTCTTTGGCACGCTTTCCGCACGCAACCCGGCCGATGCAGCCCGTCGGGCGGCGGGATTACCCAGCAACGAATTTCGTCAGCAGGCACTCTCCGTGGTCGCAAGCCACTGGGCCTCCACCGACCCGCGTGCGGCCGCCGAATGGGCTTCTTCGCTGGCCTCGGGCGGTTTGCAGCAGCAGGCATTGCGCAACGTCATTGCCACCTGGAGCCAGACCGATCCCAATGCCGCGGCGGAATTTCTCGCAAAACTGGGGCCGGGCCAGCTTCGCAACGAGATGGCTTCGCAACTCGGCTCGCAATGGGCACAACGCGATGCCTCGGCCGCCCTGGCCTGGGCGGAAAAACTGCCCCAAAGCGAGGGACGGAGGAACGCTCTTACCAGCATTCTCGGTCAATGGGCGCAAAACGAACCGCGCAAGGCGGCGGATTACGTCATGAAAATGCAGGATGAAAGTCGCTTCGACAACTATCTCCAAAATCTCGCTTACAACTGGGGACGCAACAACCCGGCGGACGCCGTGGCCTGGGCGCGGGCGCAAAACAGCCCGGAGGTGGATAAAAACTTTCTCCCAAACATTTTAAGTGAATGGACGCGTTACGAACCCGAAAAAGCCATCGCCCAACTCGCTTTGATCACTAACGACGCGACCCGCAAAATTGCCACTGAACGCATCTCCAGCCAATGGTCAAACTCCGAGCCAGAAAAAGCCATCCGCTGGCTGACCACGTTGCCCGACAACGAAGATCGCGAAAACGCCTTGCGCAACGCGGTCTCCAATTGGTCGCGCGAAAACCCCGAAAATGCCTCTGCCTGGTTAAACAAACTTCCCATCGGCAAAACCCGCGATGGTCTCATCAATACGTTCGTCTCCAATGTCTCCAATTTCGACCCCGAATCGGCCGTCGCCTGGGCGGTTTCGGTCACGGACGACAACCAGCGCCGGTCCTCCGTGCAAAATGTGCTTGGCAACTGGGCGCGCAACGACAAACCCTCCGCCCAACGCTGGCTGGCCGCGCAAAATTTCAGCAAGGAAGAGCACAAACAGTATGAAGACCAGATCGGCCGGTCAAAATAGGTCGAAACTGAGCGGGTGTTTTTTGATTTTTAAGGCCGACGTTCGGGCACGCGAAAACCAGGGTTATCCACCGCCGCCAGACGCCAGTCCCACGGCCAGACACTCGCCTTTTTCCACGTAAACGACCAGGGATCGGTCAGCCGGTTGACCTCGTTCGTGATGAAGTCGGTGAGTCCCGGCCCGTTGCCTTGGAGGGTGACGAATTCGGTGATTTTTACCTCATCGACAGTCCACTCGGTCTGGCGACCCTGGGTGCGGATGGTGAGGGCAAAAAATTGTCTAAGCACCTGCCGGAGATCGGGCACGAGTGTCTCGCGCGAATAGCCAAAACGATCCGTGTAATCGCTGGCCAGATAACTTTTTACGCGATTCCAGTTGCGATCTTCCAAGGCAAGGAGGAAATTGCGATGCCGAAGTTCGATTTGCCGGGCTGGTTGCCAGTGGCGAACCAGAAAAATCGTGCTGATGATTACCGCAAAAACGACCATTCGCACCCCGAAGGCATGAACTTTAAATATCGATAGTGACATGGCAGATACCGTTACCATCAAATATCGTCCAAATGTAGCAGGAATTCTTCTGCGCGAAGATGGACGCATTTTGATCGCGGAACGCCGCGACTTTGCGGGATCGTGGCAATTTCCGCAGGGCGGGGTGGATCGCGGAGAGACACTGCGCGAGGCACTCTGCCGCGAGATTTGGGAGGAACTCGGGCTGGAAGCCGACGCGTATTCCATTGGCATAATGCACGGACCGTATCGTTACGAATTTATCCGCAAACGCCAAAACTGGGGTTTTGGGGGTCAGGAACAACATTATTTTTTGCTGCACGCCGCCTCCGATTGTTCGCCCAATGTGGAAGTGGCCCACCCGGAGTTTCGCTCTTTGAACTGGATTTGGCCGGCTGATTTCCAGCTCGACTGGCTGCCGAATATGAAAAAACCGGTCTATCGTCAGGTTTTTCGCGATTTTTTTCAAATCGATCTCGCTTCCTGAAAACTCTTCGGTTGCACCTCAGGGAGCGAGGCGTTGCAGGGTCCAGGCATCGTCGGAACCGCGTTCATAGACCAGCCGATCGTGCAGGCGATTGGGGCCGCCCTGCCAGAATTCGAGGCGGACGGGGACCACACGATAGCCACCCCAGAAATCGGGCAGGGGCACGTCGCCCGAGGCAAATTTACGTTTGATCGCCTCCCATTCCATTTCGAGGACCTGCCGCGAGGAAATCGGCGAGCTTTGGCGGGATGCCCAGGCGCCGATCTGGCTATCGCGCGGACGAGATAAAAAATACTGGAGCGCCTCGGCGGTGCCAAGGCGTTGGACGGAGCCAGAAATGATGACCTGACGCTCCAGGAGCAACCAGGGAAAAAGCAGGGTGGCGCGGGGATTTTCCTTGATTTGACGCGCTTTACGGCTTTCCAGATTGGTATAAAAGACGAATCCTTTGGCGTCGTAATTTTTCATTAAAACCGTGCGCACCCAAGGCTGTCCGTCGGCTCCGCAGGTGGCGAGACTCAGGGCGTTTGGCTCAATAATGCCGGCGGCGATGGCGTCGCGAAACCAGGCGGTAAATTGCTCGATGGGATCGGGCAGCATGGTTTCCTCGTGGAGAGTGCCGAGCACATATTGGCGGCGCATGGCAGCGACATCGATGGGAGCGGTAGGAGTGGGATTCATGGGATGCTGTCAATCTCTACGTTTCGGAGGCAGGGGTGCAGATGCGAATCACGGTCTGGCCCAGAACAAAAGACGCGTTGAGCTGGCTGGTAACACTTTGGCGGTGGGCATCGAGGCAGATTTCGAGGGCTTTGGTTAACTCGGGCAACGTGTATTTGCCCGCCGATTGAGCGGCGATGCCCAGGGAATAAGCGTTCACCGAACCATCTTTTTTTCGGGGTAAATGTCGCACCGCCTGCGCTGGGAGTCGTTCCAACGATTTCCCGAAAAAGAACGGCTGCTCGGGCGGACGCAGCTTATGGCGAACGAGCAAGTCTTTGGCCACCAGCAAGTTGCGCATGGTGGGAATGATGGCGACGAGGAGAATACCAACCGCGTTTTCGCCCTGGCGCAATAATTGATCGATGAGCCGTAGCGACCCCCTCAAGTCGCGTCGGGCAAGGGCGTTGCCGAGGTCGAAGATCACACCGGCCTTGGTCTGGGCGACGAGGCTGCGCACGTGATCCACCTGGACGGTGCGATTGCCTACGAGATACAGGTCGAGTTTTTCGAGTTCGTTGGCGATCTGGCCGGTGTCGGCACCCACCAACTGCACGAATAGTTCGAGGGCGTCGCGGTCGAAACGCAGGTTCCGGGCACGGGCTTCGCCGAGAATGAGCGCTTCGATTTGCTCCTCCCAATTGCCACGTCCCGTATCGATCTTGTCGAAGGTCTGCACCTGGGCAAGTTGCGCGAGATTTTTGGCAAAAGAACGCCGTTTATCGAGGTCAATCGCACTGATCAGGCACGTCACATTATCGGGCAGGCCACGTTTTAAAGTCTCAATGAGAGCCTCGGCGGCACCAAGCACGGATTCGCTGCGCCCGGCCACGCTGTCGTCGAGAAAAGTCACATTTTTAAGCCAGACGAGTTTGCCGCCAAAAAAGGGCAATGTGAGCAGAGCCTCGATGGCTTGATTGAGTCGCGCAGTGCCGTCATCTACGGTTTCGACCTGGCCATCGATCACTTCGAGTCCGAATTCGTCGGCATCGGGCGGCATTAATTTCGCGGCCAGGGCGCGGGCGACGGTTTTTATTTTGGCTTCGTCCGTTCCGAGGACGGCATGGATGTTGGAAAACTTGGCGGGCGGCATGAAGTTTTTAAAGTGCGGGGTATCCCTGCGAGATGCGAGGGGCGAAAGGCAGAGCAAACATGGATGTAAAGTAAGGAGATCTGACGACATAAGCGAGCAGGATTTGCAGCCACGGACGCTTGCTAAAAACCCAGTTGCACAGCATGTGCCGATAATAAATCCTCATTCCGCATCGGCCACTTTTTCTGCGCCCTCGTCAAAACCTTCCTTCTCGTCTAAACTGATTTCATGCACATCGAACGACTAAAATATCTCATCTGGGCTGCCGACATGAACCGAGCCACCACCTTTTACACCGAGGTTTTTGGGGGCGAAATCATTCGGCAAAATGCGCACGTCACCGAAATCGCGGTGGCCGATGGCGTGATCGGCATTCATGGCGGAGGCGAGGGGAAGCGGACCTGGACGGGATTGAATTTCCAAGTGGCCGATGTGTTGGTCGCTGCCGCCGAAATTGTGGCGGCCGGTGGACAACTCACGCGTGAACCACAACCGGAAAACGGCGAGCCGCCCCATCTCGCCCAGTGCATCGACCCCGAGGGCAACGAGATTATGCTATCCCGCAAACGTGGTTGAAGGGGATCCAAATTAACGACGTTTCGGAAATTCGTTTCGTCGATGTCAGAAAAATAAATCGGCTATTTTCACCGATCTAAAGCCGCATTTTACGTTTACATGCTCGTGTTTTCGGAAAAACGGCTCTCGTAAAAGCGCAGGAAACCGGGGTGCGTGCTGGCGATGCAACCAGCGTATCCCAGCGCCGGAACGAAGGGGAAAAGATGCAGCCCACGCCGATGCTGCTCAAAGTCGGCGATTCGGATCAGCCCGCATCCCCGGCATTTTAAGACGGCTTCCTTCTCCGTCCAACGCTCATAAAACCAGGCACTTTTTTCTTGCTCGGATAAAGTCGCGATTTGTGTCCACCGGGCTTTTTCCTCTGGTAAAAACCAGCGCGCGATCACGCCGTCGCGGTGTTCACGGCGACGGATGGACTCGATATCCACTCCGACCTGCCCCTCGGCGACGACGGCGACGATGCACCAATCGCCGGAATGCGAACGATTGAAGGCGGGTGTCGATCCGGCCCAAGCGGGCATTTTCAAAACGGGTTTGCCCCCGGCGGTAATGTCAAAAGTGATCTCGGAGGGTGTTGAATTCAAAGTGCGCGCGAGCACGCTGCAGGTAAGCCAGCGCGCGACGGAGTATCGTGGCCGGATGGTCGGTGCCATTTTTTCTGCTTCAGCCCATTCCTCGGGGGTCAAATCTTCTTTTTTCAAACCTGGAAACGTCGCCGGGATATTTGCCCGCCAAAGATGGATTTCCCCTGGTGGAAGGGAGACGTTTTCGGGCGGAAAGTCCCAGTGCGGGTTCATGGATGAAAACAAAAAAATCCCGCTGCCTTTGAGAAGGAAGCGGGATGATTTTTTGGAGGGATGAGAATTTTTAAGCTGGGTTGAAACGGAATTTCAACTTGGCTTTTTTGGCGTTGGACTTGGCTTTGCGCCGGGTTTTCTGGGTCGGCGTCTCGAAAGAACGGAGACGACGGACTTCCTCCATAATTCCCTCGGCGTCGAGTTTATTTTTGAGTCTTTTAAGAGCGCGGTCGATAGGCTCTCCTTTGCGAACGATTACCTCTGGCATAATGATTGGTATTGGGTGTTGGGTCTAAAAGTGAATGGTTGGAGAATGTTTATAACTGGATTTATGGGCTTAGTCAACCCACGTTTTTCGGAAAATGGATCTGATGGGGCGGCTGGTGGGGGGAGAAGTTTTAGAGGTGCAGGTTCGGATACTGCCAGTTTTCCAAGGTGCCGGGGCATTTAAACGTGGGGCAACGAAAGGTCGGACGCTCGTTTTCATCCAGTTCGATGCGGATGTCGTTTCCGATGATGAGGTGCTCGCAGCGATTGCAAAAACGGGTCTCATCCAAGGTCCACCAGTGGGTGTGGGTGTCGTGGGCGGCAAGGAGTTTAAGGCGACGTCCGGCGGTTAAGAACAAGCTCATGGATGGAAGACAGGTTAGGCAGATTTAGGCCTGCAAGAGATCGGGCGGATGCAGGGGCAGGGTGAAGTAAAAGACGCACCCTTCGCTCAAGGTCGAGCGACAACCGACGGTGCCGCCCATGGATTCGGTCATTTTTTTGGCGATGGAAAGGCCGAGTCCACTGCTGGATTCGCCACCGGTGGGTTTGGAGCTGAGGCGGGTGAATTTTTGGAAAAGCCGGGCCTGATCGGCTTCGCCAAGGCCGGGGCCCTGATCTTGCACGGAGACTTGAGCGAGGTTGTCGTGGATCTCGAGCGAAAGGGTGACGGTGGTGTTTTTGGGTGAGTATTTGACGGCGTTGGAGAGGAAATTATCGAGAATTTGTGTGACGGGTTGGGAGGCGGCGAGGACTTCGACGGGAGCCAGCGGGCGTTCCCATGCGAGGAGGATGTCTTTATTTTGGGCGGTAAACGTGTGATGAAGAATGCAGTCGGAGACGATGGCGGCGAGATTGATTTTGTCGAGTTGGTAAGTGCGGCGTCCTTCCTCGAGAGCGTTGAGGTCGAGCAGGTTATCGATGAGACTGGCCATCCGCCGGGAGGTTTTTACGATTTGTCCACCGCTGGATTGGATTTGGATGGGGTCGATGAGAAACCCATCGGAGATGAGCGAGGCATGACCAAGAATGGCCTGGAGCGGACTGCGAAGATCGTGGGCGACGACTTGGAGGATGTCGGTTTTTTCCTGGTTGAGAAGGGTGAGCTGGTGATTGGCCTCGGAGAGTCGGTCGAGGGCAGCCTGCATTCTGGCATAGGCAGTTTTGCGCCCATTTTCGATCACCAGACCCAGAATGCCAGTGAAAAGGGTGAGGCTAATGTAGCCGACGGTGGTGATGAGGGTGTGCCAGCGCTGCGGGTAAAGGTAGGGAATCGTCTGCCCGGTGAGATAATATTGGGAGAAAAAAATCGTGGCGAGAAGCGCAATGATCAGCCAGATGAGACCGGAGCGAGTGTTATTGAGCACGAGCGCGGTGACGGGAATGGTGGCCAGCCAGCTTACGGCGTGGCCGTTTATGCCGCCTTCGGTAAAGGCCAGGCCCATGAAGCCGAGGATGAGGATGGTGGCGACGAGATTACCGGAGACGGAGAGATTTTTAAAACGACCGAACCCGATGCAGAGCAGGCCGATGGTGCAGGTGAAGACGATGCCTGCGCCCCAGTGATGTTCGAGCACGGCGTAAAAGCAGGTGAAAATGAAGCCGAAAATACCACCGACGAGGCCGAAATTAACGATTAGACGGGCGTGATGCCGCGTGTTGGGATCGTCCTCGCATTCCTTGGGAATGAACGTCTCGGTCCAATCCAGGAGTTGGGCGATGGGGTGGTTCATTCCGAGCGAACGCTAAGGCAGAGGGGCGATTTTAGGGTCAGGAAGAGACCAGGATCGCCATTTTTGAAGATATTCGTCGCGGGTAAGCAGGACGTAATGCGGGTTGGCCGGAGCCCGGAGCCAGCGAATAAGGGAGACAAGGTCGGGCTCGGCAAGGACGGTGCAACCGGCGCTGGAGCGGGTCGGGCCGCGGCGGATGTGAAAAAAAATGGCACTGCCGGCGCCCGGGACGATGGGATCGGAGTTATGCCGAATCTCCACCCGCCAACGGTAGGCGGAGTCGCCGTGACGCATTTTTTGTTTTTCAAACCAGGGCGGTGGTGCAGCGGGGTCGATTGTGACAAGGCGATTGTAAAGGGGAAGACTGGGATCGTCGGGCCAGGCGTCGTTGCGGGTGACGGTGTGGAAAGGAAAATCCGCTCCGGCGGGAAGGGCGGAGTCGGAGGTGTAGATTTTGCCGATTTCAAAAATGCCGGCGGGAGCGCGTTTATCGCCTTCCACTTTATTAAGGCCGGGCTGTTCCTGGCCAGCGAGGCCGCGGCCCCAGGCCAGACCGTTTTTACCATAAAGCGCGGGGTAAACCGGCGAGGCGGGTTGCCACTGGCCGTTTTTGCGTTGAAAAAGTTGCAAGGTGCCGCGCTGGCTGTCCCAGGTGGGAGCGATGCTGACAATGAGTTGCTCGACGTGTTGCAAAGGCGCGGCGCGGAGGGGGAAGTGGCCAGCCAGGGAGAAAAAAAGGAGACAAAACAGGCGGCGAAACATTTTTTGTGATGGTATTATGGTCGAAACTCTTTATCAGAACGTAGAGCAAGGTATGCAAAAATCCAATAGTGCTTTAATCCTCGCAGGACACGGTTCGACGCTTAACCCGGATTCGAGTGATCCGACGCATCTTCATGCCAAAACGCTGCGGGAACGCGGGATTTTTTCCGAGGTGCATACTTGTTTTTGGAAGGAGGAACCGAGTTTCCGGCAAATTTATCGCATGGTGGAAAGCGAGGAAATTTACATTGTTCCTAATTTTATCAGCGAAGGATATTTTACCCAGTCGATTTTACCGCGGGAATTGGGGATCACCGGGCCGTTGACGGAATGCAACGGGCGGACGATCAAATATTGCGAGCCGGTCGGCAGCCACGAAAACATGACGGGTCTGCTGACGCAACGTGCGAAGGAGGTGGCACCGGGCGTGCCGCTGGCGGAGATGAGCCTGGTGATTGTGGGGCACGGCACGGGGTTGAACGATAATTCGGCCAAGGCGATCCGGGATCAGGTGGAACGCATCCAGGCGACGGGCGAGTTTGGCGAAGTGGTGGACGCTTTCATGGAGGAAACCCCGGCGGTGGCGGAGTGGGATGTCCTCACCACACGGGAACACGTGGTGGTGGTGCCGTTTTTTATCGCCGATGGGTTGCACAGTTTCGAGGATATCCCGGTTTTATTAGGTATCGAGAAGGAACCGGCCGGGTCTCTGAGTCAACTCGGGGTGTTTCGCAAAAATCCGATCTCCCTGCGTGGCCGTCAGCTTTACTATGCAAGCGCCATCGGCACGTCGCCCCTCCTGGCGGAGGTGATCCTGGATCAGGTGCGGGCTTTCGACGCGAGGCACGCCCTGGCGGAGGCTGCATGTTAGGAAAAAACGCCTCCCAGCTTGCGGAATGGCTCGGGCAGGGAAGAAACCGAATCGGCGAGGTCTGGATCGGGAAAGAGGACGGCAGCCATGTGTTGCGGCATGTTTTAGATGAAGAAAGCAACGGTCTGGAAGTGGGCGGCGATCCCGAAAAAGCACTGGAGTGGTCGAAATACGATGCCCAGGGAAAGTATCGCCCTTTGCGCACCGCTCCCACGTTGCGCCGGGGATGGATGTTACGTCTGGCCACACTCGACGAGGTGGTGAGGGCGCTGGATTATTTTTATCCGGCGATGTTAGGCATTGCCCGTGCATTTGCCGCTGGCGAAGGCAGACCGGTGAATCTGCGCGACACTCTCAATCGCCAGACGGGAATGTATCGCGTGGCGGGGAAGATAACGCGGGAACAAGCGGATGGATTGATCGGCGAGGCATGTGCGCTTGGGCAATGCACGAAAGTGATTCCGTGGCGGATCGAGGCGGATTTTCCGATTGGGAGTCTGCCGCAGGAAAAAACCGATCTTGCCGACGCCTGGCAACGCGAGGGAGGAACGACGATCCCGATGCCGTGCGAAGAATGTTGTAATATTCTTGTTGCAGCAGCCCGCGAGACTGTCAAAAAATCGGGTTAGCACCATGAATTTTTATCGCGCCCGTTTTTTACTAACCATGGAGGGGGCGGCGGTGGAGAACGGGGCCTTGCTAATCCATGAAGGGCGGGTGCTGGGGGTGGGACCTTATGAGGAACTCAAGACCTGGGTGGCGGGCGAGCCGGAGGACTTGGGCGAGGTGATTTTGCTGCCGGGTTTGATCAATGCGCATTGCCATCTTGAATATACGTTTTTACGCAACGCGGTGTCAGCCTCGGGTTCGTTTACAAAATGGATCCAGCGGATCAATGCGGCGAAACGCAATCAGGAGGATGCCGATTTTTTGCAGGCGACTGCGTTTGGGGCGGAGGAATTGAGTCGGTTTGGCACGACGGCGGTGGTGAACATCGAGTCCATCCCCGAGGTATTGGCGCAGCGGCCGGAACTGCCCTTGCGCGTGTGGTGGAGCTACGAGATGATCGATGTGCGCCTGCGTTCCTATGGCGAGGAGGCCGCAAGGGGGGCGATGAGTGTGTTCGACGCCCCCGCGCATCCCTGGCAGGAAAATTCGGTGAGTCCACACGCACCGTTTACCGCGTCGCCGGTATTGTATCGTCTGGCTGCGGAGGCAGCGGAAAAAGAGGGGCTGTTATTTACCACGCATGTCGGCGAATCGCAGGAGGAAATGATGATGTATCGCGAGGCAGGGGGGGCACTTTTTGATTTTCTCGCCGGGCTCGGACGAGACATGAACGATTGCGGGGGGACGACTCCCTTGCGTCATTTAATCGAACGTGGCGGGTTGCGAACCGATCATTTGCTCGTGCATCTGAACGAGTTGGCTGCGGAGGATTATCCGCTGCTGGCACGCTGGACAGGTGGACGTCAGTTTTCGGTGGTGCATTGTCCGAAGAGTCATGCTTTTTTTGGTCACAGCCGTTTTCCTTACGATGAGTTGCTGGGGGTAAATGCAAATATCTGCCTCGGCACGGATAGCCTGGCGAGTAACGACCGGTTGAATTTGTTTGAAGAAATGCAGCGTTTTGCTGAGCAACACCCCGAGGTATCGCCCGTGGAAATCCTGGAAATGGTCACGCAGAATCCAGCGAAGGCACTTGGTAAAAAAGGCGCATTGGGTGTGTTACGGGAGGGTGCGCTGGCCGATTTCATCGCTGTGCCCGTGGGACAAGTCTCGCGGGAGGAAGTGTTCGATGCGGTGTTACATTATCGCGGGGCGGTTCCCCTCGTAGTGGTCAACGGAAAAAAGGTGCGCGGATGAAAATGACACAATGGCTGGGAATCATCGCCGCCATTGTATTAATGGTAAAAGATTCCACCGGGGCTGCGCTCGTCGTGGCAGCGGAAGGTGCCATCGCGATGGATGGTTTTTCGGGAAAAATTCTTTGGGAAAAAAATGGCGGTAAAAGACTTTTCCCGGCCAGTTCCACCAAAATACTTACGGGACTTCTCATCATCGAAGCGGGACATCTCGACGAAAAAATCACGGTCACACTGGAAGACACCCAGGTGGAACCCAGTTCGCTTTACCTTAAGCCAGGCGAAAGTTACACCCGACGGGCCTTGCTTTATGGTTTGTTTCTGAAAAGTGCCAACGATGTCGCTCGATTACTCGCACGCGACAATGCAGGCAGCGTGGCGCTTTTTGCCGAAAAAATGACCCGGCGCGCCGCTGAACTCGGTGCCACCGAAAGCCAATTTACGAATCCCCATGGTCTGCATCACCCCGGGCATTACACCACCGCTCGCGATCTTGCGCTCATTGCCCGGGCAGCCATCCAACAACCGCTCCTGCGCGAAATCGTCGCCAGCCCATCTTATGAATGGCCCAGCCCTCTCGGTCCGATACCGCTGCGCAATCATAATCGTCTCCTCGCCCGCTACCCCGGCTGCATCGGGATCAAAACCGGTTTTACCAACCCCGCACAGCAGGTTCTCGTCAGTGCCGCCCTCCGCGACGGACGCGAAATCATTGCCGTCGTTCTTCGCACTAATCGACCCGGAATCTGGGAAGACAGCATCAAACTTCTCGATTTTGGATTTCTCGCTACTCAATTCTGATAATCATTTATGTTTTTTGATTGCCAATTCTCATCTCTGCGATAAGTATTCTACGGTATATGGCAAAAATCATGATCGTCGATGATGAACCTTCCATGGTGGAGGTCATCGCCACCCTGTGCAGGGAAAAAGGACACCAGGCTCTCCCCTTCAGTTCCTCCGTCGCTGCTTTGGATCAACTCGAAAAAGCCGCCCCCCAACTCGTTATCGTGGATATCAAGATGGAAAAAGTCGGCGGCTTTGACATCCTGCGCGAATGTAAGGAAAAACTTCCGAACACCGCCGTGATCATGATCACCGGATACGCCTCGGTGGAGACTGCAGTCGAAGCGATGAAACTTGGCGCATTCGATTACATCACCAAACCTTTTAAAATCGACGAATTACAGCTCACCGTCCAGCGTGCGCTGGATTTCCAAGCTGCCATTCGCGAAAATGTGTATCTCAAACGCGAATTAAAGGAAAAATACAAATTTGAGAACATCATCGGCACCAGCACCAAGATGCAGTCGATCTACAACCTCATCGCAAAAGTCGCCGATACCGACAGCACCATCCTCATTCAAGGCGAAAGCGGCACCGGAAAAGAACTCGTCGCCCGCGCCTTGCACTTTAACAGCCACCGACAACATCACCCCTTTGTCGCGATCAATTGCTCGGCGCTCCCCGAAAACCTGCTCGAATCTGAACTTTTCGGTCACAAAAAAGGCGCTTTCACCGGCGCTGTGCAGGATAAAATCGGTCTCTTCGAGGAAGCCAACGAAGGCACCATTTTTCTCGACGAAGTTAATTCCATGGCACCCGCACTCCAAACCAAGCTTCTTCGGGTGCTCCAGGAACGTCACATCCGCCGCGTCGGCGAAACCAAAAGCCTCCCCATCAACGTGCGCGTCGTCGCCGCCGCCAACGAAGCGCTCAGCGAAAAAATCAAAGGGGGCGGCTTTCGTGAAGATCTTTATTACAGGCTTGCCGTCATCCCTCTTGAACTTCCACCCCTGCGAGATCGCCTCGAAGATGTGCCCCTGCTCGTCAATCATTTTCTTGCCAAAAACGCCACACAATCCAGCACCGAACCCAAGCGCATCGAATCCAAAGCCCTCGAACTCCTCGGACGATACAGTTGGCCCGGTAACGTGCGCGAACTCGAAAATGCCATCGAACGGGCCTGCGCTCTTTGCGAAAATGGCAACATCCTCCCCGACGATCTTCCGCCGCATGTCGCCAATAACAACGACTCCATTGTCAATGGCCCCAACGTAGAATGGCGCATCGGCCAGAAATTGGACGAATTCGTTCGTGCCATGGAACGCCGTTATATCGAGCAAACCCTCGCTTTCAATAACGATTCCCGCGAAAAAACCGCTGGCATGCTCGACATCAGCATAGCCACTCTTTACCGAAAACTCGAACTGAAAAAGAGCGAAAAAGACGCCGCCGTTTAAACAGGGATTTACCAATCCCGAGGCTCGCGCTTCCGACTTCGGCTAGGTTCGTTTAGCTTTGATGCGAACCTGCCTGGCCTCCACTTTGGTCGCCTCCAATGATTTAAGCAACGTCGCCTGCTTTTCCAAAATCACCCGATTTCCTGCCTGCACCCTTAATAAAAGGGCACCGCTCGACTCCGGTATATTGTTTTGCGACTGCAATCTCCACGACGCCGAAAAAATCAGCGCCACCACCATTGCCGCAGGTAACCATTTCATTTCGACGGCCCTCCCGCGCGGCTGACGTAAATTTTCGTGAGGCGCAACTCCTCCTGGATCACCGCAAAATCTGCCTCGATTGCCACCTGATTTTTTTCAATCTGCACCTGCTGCTCGGCAATCGCCTTCGCCAGGGGTAAAAACTGATCCTCCCCCACCCTGCCTTGGGCATCCAGCGACGCCAGAGGCACCAACCATGCAGCCACCGCCATTGCTAGAACGACGCACGATAATAGGAGCGGATTTTTTTTCATGATCTAAAATTCACCTTTCATTGGAAAATCGCAAGCGACAGACTTTCATTTCTTGACGAAGTAAAACTCCTCTTATAAAACCATTGTAGCAGGAAATATACCCGCTATCATACTTCTTATGGCTGGCTCTGGAATGCATCAATCGCAAAACATGTCCCTGCAACAGGTGCTCGCACCTCAGTTGCAGCAAAGCCTTGCCATCCTCCAGGCGCCCATGCTGGAGTTGCGCAACATTATACAGCAGGAAATCCAGACCAACCCGGTGATCGAGGAAGACATCACCGAACCCAGCATCGAAGACAAGCAACGCGAACTCGACGACTTTAAGGAAGAATTCGAGAAACTCGCCAAGCTCGATGAAGAATGGCGCGATTACATGGCCCAAAGCGCCTCCTACTCCGGACGCACCTCCGACGAAGAAGAACGCCGCCAATTCTTTTTCGACTCCATCGTCAATGAAGAAACCCTCCAGCAACATCTTCTCGACCAACTCAACACTCTCGACCTCAATCAAGAAGACCGCCGCAACGCCGAACTCATCATCGGTAACATTGACGATGTCGGCTTCCTCCAGGCCACTCCCGAGGATATGAGTGCCAATACCGGCATTGCGGTCGAAGATTTTCAAAAAGTTCTCGTCATAGTGCAAAACTTTCATCCCGTCGGCGTCGGGGCACTCGACCTTCGCGATTGCCTCCTCATCCAGTTGCGACGCCTCGGCAAGGAAACCTCCCTCGAATATCGCATCGTCGAACATTACCTCCCCGACCTCGGCAAACGTCGTTTCCCCGAGATCGGACGCAAACTTGGCATCACCCCCGAGCAGGTTCAAAAACATGCCAACTTCATCGCCACCCTCGACCCACGACCAGGCCAGATTTTCTCCCCCGACCCCAACAACTATGTTCTGCCCGATGTGAACGTCGAAAAAATCGAAGACGAATACACCATCACCCTCAACGGCGAACAAATCCCCCACCTTCGCATCAGTAACACCTACAAAGATCTCATGTCACAGGAAGGCAACGGCGCCGAGGTCAAAGATTACATCCGCGAAAAAATTCGCAGCGGCAAATTTCTCATCAAAAGCATTCACCAACGGCAGCAGACCATCCACAATATCGCCACCGAAATCGTAAAACATCAGCGCGAATTTCTCGATCACGGCTCCGCCCATTTGAAACCTCTCACCATGGTCCAGATCGCCAATATCGTTGGCGTCCACGAAACCACCGTCAGCCGCGCCATTTCTGGCAAATACATGGCCACACCGCATGGCGTTTTCGACATGAAATACTTCTTCACGCCCGGATACCAGACCGCCGAAGGCGAAAACATGAGCAACACCAGCGTCAAAGAAGGCATCGCCGACCTGGTGCGCATTGAAGACACCCGCAGCCCGCTCAGTGACAAAGAAATCGTTAAAATCCTCTCCGAGCGCGGCATCCCCATCGCCCGTCGCACCGTTGCCAAATATCGCAACGAGCTAAACATCCTCCCCAGCAATATGCGCAAGCAGTATTAGAATCTTTGCGCCCGGAAGGCCGGAGGCCATTTTGTACCCCCTAAAAAAATCCGCATAAATCTTCGGAATCTGCGAAATCTGCGAAATCTGCGGATGTATTTCCCCATTATTTGGGCGGATGAGTGAAATGAAGCGGGAGTTCCAATTGATCGGCCCGCGAATGCCGGGCGATCTGGATGGCTCGCAGGGAGGCACGCAGGAGATGTTCGATGAGTTTCATGGTAGGTTGGTGTGTGTGATGGAGTGTGTGTTGAATGTGATCGGAAGAATTATTTGGCGACGCGAAAAAGCGCGACCTGCACCCCTTGGATGAGGAGTTCGCGCACGGGGACGAGGTCGGGATAGGCGGGGTTTTCGGCCTTGAGATAAGGTTGCCCGTGCTGGAGAAGGTAACGTTTAAGGGTTACTTCACCATCAATGAGTGCGGCAACGATGTCGCCTGGGCGGGGTTCACGTTGCTCAAGCACCACGGTGTCTCCTGGGAGAATGCCGGCATCGATCATGGAGTCGCCGCGCACGCGCAAGGCAAATACCTGGGCCTGAGCGGGGAGGCGGAGCATTTCGAGTCCCAACTCCAACATGCCTTCGGCTTCTTCGGTGGCTTCGGAGGGCAAACCTGCCGGGATGGAGCCAAAGATCGGGATGCGGAGGAGCGCAGGGAGATTTTTTGCGGCGGGAAAGACTTGCTCCACGAGCTGGAGGGCGCGGGCTTTCCCCGGTGAACGACGGACAACGCCTTTGCGCTCGAGAATCTGGAGGATGTCCATAACGGAGGTCTGGGAGGCGTACCCGAAATGGGTCTGGATTTCGCGAGTGGACGGAAGGATGCCGGTGCTTGCATGAGTGTCTTGGATGAAGTTAAATACCTCGAGTTGGCGGGGCGTGAGCATATACGTTCATCTGAACGTATCGAGGGCTACAGCGGGTGCAAGGTTTTATTTTAAGAAATGAATTTGGCGACTTTATTGGAGGAGCAAGTGCGGATAAGGCCGGGGGCAACGGCACTCATCGAGTCGCGACGCGGAGTGGATCGAAGGATAAGTTTTGCGGAGTTGGAAGCGGAGTCGGCCAGTGTTACGGCTCGACTGCTCGGCGCGGGGTTGTTGCCGGGGAATCGGGTGTTGGTCTTTGTGCCGATGTCGGTGGAACTCTATGCGGTCTTGCTGGGAATTTTTCGTGGGGGAATGACGGCGATGTTTCTCGATCCGTCGGCGGGCCTCAAACATTTGGAAAGGTGTTGTGCGCTGGGTAATCCACGCGCCTTGATCGCGACTCCGAAGGCGCTCTGGCTGCGTTGGGTGTCGGGTCCGTTACGAGGCATTCCAGTGGTGTTTTCGACCGGAAAACGGGGCCGTCATTCTCTTAAAAAATCG
Source organism: Chthoniobacterales bacterium (assembly GCA_038225185.1). GTDB lineage: Bacteria > Verrucomicrobiota > Verrucomicrobiia > Chthoniobacterales > DASVRZ01 > DASVRZ01. The sequence goes on along the minus strand of JBBRFA010000007.1, from coordinate 17,361 downwards.
ACTGGGAATGGAAAAGCGCCGGCGTTTTATCCAGTCAAAGAGGCGGATGCCGCGTTACTGACGTTTACCAGTGGGAGCACGGGAGAACCGAAGGCGGCGGTGCGGAGTCACGGTTTTTTAATGGCGCAACATCGGGTGCTCGAGCGTTCAATCGAGTTGCAGGCAGGGGAATTGGATCTGGCGACGTTGCCGGTGTTTGTGCTGGCAAATCTGGCCAGCGGGGTGGGTAGCGTGCTGCCCGAGGCAGATTTGCAGAGGCCGGGGGAGATCGATCCGGTGCCGGTGGCGGGTCAGATGTCACGTTTAAAACCCACGCGGATGGCCGCTTCGCCGGCTTTTTTCGAGCGGTTGCTGGAGTTTTACGAAGCACGCCCGGAGGAGGCGCAGCGGGTGCCTTTGCGGAAAATTTACACGGGTGGAGCGGCTGTCTGGCCGACATTGCTGGAGCGTTTGCAGGCGGTCTGGCCCGAGGCGGTGGTGGTGGCGGTGTATGGCTCGACGGAGGCGGAACCGATTGCCCACGTGAGCCTGGGAGAGATGAACCAGGAGGATTTTGCCCTGATGCGCAGTGGTGGGGGCGTTTTGGCAGGCAAACCAGTGCCCGAAATTCAATTGCGTCTGGCCCCGGATGGAGAGATCCAGGTGTCTGGCGGGCATGTTTTATCGGGATATTTGGATGGGCGGGGTGATGCGGAGACGAAAATGGTTGAGGGCGGACGGGTTTGGCATCGCACAGGGGATGCGGGTCGGCTCGATACGCGGGGGCGGCTCTGGTTGATGGGACGTTGCACGGCACAGCTCGGGGACGGCTCGCATCCGTTTGCGGTGGAGTGCGCCGCGTCGTTTTTTCCGTGGGTGGAACGGAGCGGTTGCGTGGAGGTGAATAAAAAACGGGTGCTGGCAGTGCAGGTGCGCCATGGGACAAAGCCAGATTTTTCCGCTCTCCAATCCGAGCTGGCCTGGGCAAAACTGGAGCGGGTGCTGGTTTTCTCCCGTCTGCCGGTGGATAAGCGGCACAATGCCAAGGTGGATTATGCGCAGTTGCGCAAGGAGGTGGCCAAACGCCTGCGTTAGGAGACCTGGCCTACTGATCGAGCCGGGCTCGCACGGTTCGGGCAAGCGCGGCGGAAAGATAGGGCTTGGGCAGAAAGTTGTGGCCTTCCTCGATGGTCTCGTCGGTGAGAATGGATTCTTTGTTAAATCCGCTGGTGTAAAGAATTTTGATCTTCGGATTTTGTTTGCGGAAACGGCGGGCGAGGTCGCTGCCGCTCATGCCGTTGGGCATGACGACGTCGGTGAGGACGAGATCGATTTTGCCATCGAGGGCTTTCCATTTTTCGAAGGCTTCCTCGGCGGATTCGGCGGTGACGATTTCGTAGCCGTAGCTTTCGAGCACATTGCTGGCGAGAGCGAGGAGGGCGGGTTCGTCCTCGACGATTAGGATGCGCTCGCCGCCGCCTTCGAGAGTGGGAGGAGCCACTGGTAACGATTCGGCGGAGGATTCGATCCACTCCTGCGGGGTGGCAGGGAGATAAATGCGGAAAGTGGCACCTTGACGGAGCTGGCTGGAAACTTCGATCCAGCCGCGATGCTGGCGGACTGCACTGCGCACTTCGGCGAGGCCGAGACCGCGTTCTTTTCCTCCGCCTTTGGTGGTGAAGAATGGCTCAAAAATGCGGCTCAGCAGATCGGGTTCGATGCCGATGCCAGTGTCGGCAACGCTCAGACTCACGAAGCGGCCCACGCGACCTTCCGGGTGATTGCTGAGGCTATTTGCGTCGAGTTCGATGAGGCGGGTGGTAATGACGAGTTGCCCGCCTTCGTGCATGGCGTCCTTGGCGTTGGCGGCAAGATTGGTGATGATTTGCTCCAACATGGCGGGGTCGATCTGGACCGGCGGCAGGTTGGGAGCGTAAGTGCATTGCAGGGAAACGGTGGTGCCAAGGATGCCCTGGATGAGTTTGTTCTGGCTGTTGAGCACTTCGTTAAGGTCGAGTGTCTTGGCCTGCATGACCTGTTTGCGCGAAAAAGTGAGAAGATTTTGCGTAAGATCGGCGGCCCGCTCGGTGGCTTCGGTAATTTTTCGTAGTTGGCCGATTTCCTCGGTGCGCCCGGGCAGGCGGATTTGCAAGAGCCCGGCGTAACCCATAATGACGTTAAGCAAATTATTAAGATCGTGGGCGATGCCGCCGGCAAGTTGGCCGACAGATTCCATGCGCTGGGCCTGGCGGAGTTGATTTTCGGTCGTGAGCCTTTGGGTAATTTCCAAGGCATAACAATGGACCACCTGCGCTTCTTTAATCGGCACAAACGACCAGGAAATGGTGCGTCCGCGGAGGTTGATCTCGTGCTGAAGGGTGGTTTGGCCCGAAGCGATGCAGTTTTTAATGATTTCCTGCATGTCGAGAGGCAGAATGGCGAGATCGCCTTCGCTACCCAGCGAACGGGCCAGTTCGCGTGCGGCTTCGTTAAAATAAATCAGATGCCCCGAGGAGGTGAACGACATCACCGGGAATGGAGAAAACTTGGGGAGTGTGGAAAGTTTGCGGTTTTCTATCTCCAAGGCGCGCGTCTCCGAAATGTCGGATACCAGCAACAACAGACCGACTTGCGCGCCATTGGGTGAAAACTCCGGGAAGCTCCGCACCTGTGCGAGCCTTTTTCTTCCACTGCGTGAAACGATTTCGCCCTCCCCGATGCGCGGCAACGATTCCGTAACGGTAAAATGATCGAATCGCATCGTGCTGAGCGCGTCGGGCGTAAAAAAAGAATGGTAACTATGACCAGCCACATCCTCGGGATGATCCAATTCGAGCAAACGGCTCATTTCGTGGTTGATCGACAGGGTGCTGCCATCGGCTCCCAAACGCCAGACTCCGACGGGAATCTCCGAAATAATTTGATTTTGCAACGGGTTCTCAGTGTCTTTTGCAGCAAACGCGTAATTTTCCACCGCCCCGGAATTCGCCACGATGCAGGTCGCAAAAAGCATCACCACGAGAGACACAAACAACAAACCGTAAAGCAAAAGATCCGCCTCGACGCCTCCCAAGACTCCTTGCAGCAACCATGCGCTCGCCACCACAATCCCGCTCAACACCAGCGAACCCCAGATGATCGGGAGTTTTCTCGCCCCACGCAGCCTGCTCGTGCCAAAAATCGGAAACAACAATCCAATAAGCAAAACCAGCACCGAAAACCCGGGCAGCGAAATCATATTGGTAAGTGTAACAGCCAGTGTCGGCATAATAAAAAAAGTCAATGTCCCTGTTTATCTGATAAGAAACAGGACGACGTCAAGGCATGGTGTGTGTTTTTTACTGCTTTGGCAAACGCAACCTGCGCAAAGTGTCCCCAATGAAGAAAATCGCCGTGGTGGGAGCAGGTATCGCCGGGTTATCCGCAGCACGCCATCTGCAAGAGGCAGGGCACCAAGTCGTCGTCTGGGAAAAATCCCGCAGCTTGGGCGGACGCTGCAGTTCACGTCTTTGGGAAGGCTCCGTGGTGGATCATGGAGCCCAGTATTTTACCCTGCGCGATCCGGATTTCCGATCCACCGTCGAGACACTCTGTCCCGACTGTATTCTCCCCATCACCGCACCGATTCTTACTGAAACCGGCTCCGTTCTCCCGCTTAGCAGCGAACGTTTCTACCATCGCTCGGGTAATAATCGCCTGGGTAAAGCTCTTGCCACCGGCCTCGACGTCCGCCTGGATGCTCCCGTCGAATCCATTGCTCCAGATCACGGCGGTTGGCGGATCGGCGACGACACCTTCGACTCCGTCATTCTTACCCCACCCTGGCCACAAGCCAGCGCCCTGTTGGAAATCGCGGGGGGCAAAAACTCTTTTCTCCCCTGCCTTACCGCCATCTTTGCTTATCAACAGCCCTGGGAGGGACTCGCCCGCGAGGTTTACGCCTGGTCCTCCCGCCAGCACAATCTTGCCTGGACCGCCTGCGAAAATCATAAAAGCGGACGCATCCCCTCCCACCTCACCGTTTTCATTGCGCAAGCCGGGCCTGCATTTAGTCAAAACTGGCTGGAAGCCGCTCCCGAACTCTGGGCCGCAGAACTCCGCTCTTCGCTCGAAGATCGCTGGCAACTCTCTTCACAAAACTTATCCGCTCAATGGACCCACCGCTGGCTTTATGCCCGCATCGCGGCCCCCGTTCCCCTCCCCGATCTTCCTGCGGGGATTTATCTCACCGGTGATTCCTACTCCGAATCGCGCGTCGAATCTGCCTGGCTGGCCGGACGCAACACTGCCAGCAGTCTCGTTAACTCATAAAAAATATTATCAACAACTGCGCCACCACGATTCTTAACAACATGGTAAGCGGATAAACCGTCGCATAACCCACCGCTGGCGCGTCGGACCCCGTGATCGAATTGGCAAACGCCAACGCAGGCGGATCGGTCATGCTCCCAGCCAGCAGCCCGCAGATATTCGTGAAATTATCCTTCATGAAAACCCGTGCGACAATCCCGGCCAGAAGCAACGGGATAAACGTGATCGCCGCTCCCACTGCCATCCACTGGAGACCACTGCCATTCATTAACGTCTCCACAAAATGCTTTCCCGCCTTCAAACCCACGCAACTTAGAAACAGGACAATCCCCAATTCGCGCAAAGCCAGATTGGCACTCGGCGGCATATACCAGATCAGCGGGCCCACGCGCCCGATGTGGCTTAACAAAATCGATACCAGCAACGGTCCGCCCGCCAGCCCCAGATGCACCGCCGACGGCACTCCCGGCACATGCAAAGGGATCGATCCCAACACTATACCGAGCGCGATCCCGATAAATACCGGGATAAAATTTGTGTGATTCAACTCCTTCACCGAATTCCCCAATACTTTCGCCGCCGCATCGATGTTGGCTTTTTGTCCCACAACAAAGAGGAGATCGCCAAATTGCAGGCGAATATTCGCTCTCGCCGGCAGCTCCATATCCGCGCGGGTGATCCGTGTCACGGTTACTTCGTGTCGCTCCGAAAGCTCCAACTCGCGCAGCGTGCGACCATAGACCGCCTTGGAGGTAACTAGCACGCGCTGGGATGTTAGCAATCCATTGGTTTGTAATAAATCCACCTCGGATACCTCGCCCACCACGACCACGAAATCGTCCAGCGCCTCCGGCGTGCCCACGGCAAGCAGGATGTCGCCGGGATGGATCGTTAGATCGGTCTGCGCAGTGCGAACGACTCCATCGATCACAGAGCGAATCCGCGACACCACCACCTCGTTTTCGCGCATTCCCGGGATGTTACCGATGGTGCGCCCTTCGAGTTGTCGATTGCAAACCACCACGGTGCGGCGTTTTACTTTTTTTCGCGGACCCTGTTGCGCCTCCAAAAAACTCGCTGCCTCCGCTTTGGGATCGATCCGAAAGCCAAAACGAATCAGCAGCATGGCTAGGAGAATTCCAAAAATTCCAAAAGGATAAGCCACCGCATAACCCAGGGCCGGAAGGCTGGCCTGCGCCTGGGTGATCGAGGGCAGGTTGCGCAGCGCCTCCTGGATCGCTCCCAGCGACGGCGTGTTAGTCGTCGCCCCGGAGAAAAGACCCGCGATCAACGGCATCTCGAAGCCCGCCCATTTTCCTAAAACAACGGCAATCAACGCCCCGGTGAGGACGATCCCCACCGCAAGCAAATTCATCGGAAGCCCCTGCTTTTTCAGCGACGAAAAAAAACCGGGGCCGACCTGGATGCCAATCGTGTAAACAAATAAAATCAGCCCAAACTCGCGGATGAATCCCAGCCAGCCGTCATCGATCTCGACCCCGAGATGCCCGAGAAAAATCCCTGCAAACAACACCCCCGCGATACCCAGGCCGATGCCACGGTATTTAATGTTGCCCAGCCACAACCCCAGCGTCGCCACCACGGACAGAACCAACACCGTCCAGCCCACCGCATGCACTTTTGGAAATTCCTCCAACCATTCTTGCCACATGGGAAAGTCGAAGATTAATCGGTGGAGGGTTGCAGTAATTTTTCCCGCGTTTTTTGCAGGCGACGAACGACCACACCGGTCATCGCGCTCATGAGTTCAAACCCCAGGTCGGGATTCTCCTCCAAATGGGCCAGCAGCGGTGTGCCATAGAAAAAGAGTGTCTCCGTGTTCCCCAACGCCCTGGCATCGAACTGCCATTTTTGCGGCTCAAACAACCACGACCAGCCTAACACATCGCCGGCCCCGATGGTTTCGATCTCAACTTCCCTGCCCGCCCTCGATTCGCTGGAGATGCACACATAACCCGAGTTGATGAGATAGAATCGATTGGCGATGTCGCCCTGCTCGAAAATCGTTTCATCGCGAACGAAGTTTTTTGCCATGGCAAAGCGGGCCAGGGCATCAATGAGAGCCACTGAAAATCCGCTGGTAAAAGCATGGCTGGCAATGGCGTCGCGAAGCTGGCGCTTGGCCGTGAAGGAGGCGTTTTCGTGCAGGATGGCGGTGTCTTTCATGATGGTTAGAACAGTTTACTCTGTTCTGCGGCAAACCCCTCACCCTATTTTGTTTAATGCTTTGCAGATTTTGTCTGGCAGGGCCACCCAATTTTCTTCTCGCCTAAGCCCCCGATTCCTCGCTATCGCTATCCCGTGGCATTGCAACATCCCCCCCGCTCCTCCCGCACCTTTTGGCTGGCCGCCATTGCCACTGGGGTGGGCGCGCTGGTAATTCTCGTGCAATGGTTGGGATTTGCGGTCCAAAGCTCTAATCTTCATCCCCTGGCTCAAATCGCTTTTCATGCCACCGCACAAAATCTGCTGGAATGGGAGAACGCCGCCGGCGACTGGTTCGTGCGCAATGGCAAAAAAGCCGCCGTCTCGGATCAACTTATCTGCCTGGGGATAGACGATGCCTCCACCTCGATCAACCAGACCGATCTGGAGGATTTTTCCAGCGAAATTCCTCCCGAAAGCTCCGATCTCGTCGCGCTCCAAGCCATGGCACAACCCTGGCCCTGGTCCCGCACGGTTCACGCCCTGGTGCTGGAAAAACTCATGCAGGCGGGAGCACGCGTCGTCGTCTTCGACCTTATTTTTCAAAGTGAGACTCCATCCGATCCCTCTTTTAACACCCTGCTGGAGCGCCATCGGGAGCGCGTGGTTATAGGTAGTAATTTTACCCGCGTCTCCCTGCCCGACGGGCAATCTTCCTGGAGCCTTACCATGCCTGCGGACACGGTGGTGCCGCAGACCACTCCGGTGGATGATCGCGTGGGCTATGTTAGCTTTTTACCGGACGATTCCTCGGGCGTTATTCGCAGTGCGCTCTTTCGTAATTCGCTGGCGTCGATGAACGGGATCGCTCCGTCGGCGACAGATGAGGTTTATCTTTCCCTGGCTGCCCGGACTCTTGCCAAGGCGGGCCTGGCAGATCACATTCCGCCAGGTGCCTGGCCGCACACCCTGCACTTTGCGGATCTGGCGCAGCCGGCATTTCTACCGCGCCCGATCTATCAAATTTTTGTGCCCCGCTTCTGGAAAAGTAATTTTAAAAACGGGGAAATCTTTCGCGATAAAATCGTTATGATAGGTCCGTTTGCCGAGATCATGCACGATTTTGTCGATACCCCGTTGCGTCGCATGGCCGGGGCGCATCTCCACATGCAGGCGCTCAATGCAGCCATTCAACGCGCCTTCATCTGGCGACTGCCGCCTCTGGTCCAGATGCTCACCGTCGCTTTCGCCGTGATGTTAGCTTTTTTAATCACAAAAAATCTTCACAAACCCATTCCGCAATTCCTTTCCCTGCTGGGGGGCAATGTTTTTTTCTTTGCCTTGTCCTGGTTTGCCTATAATTCCTGGCAGCTCTGGCCTGTTACCATCGCTCCTCTCCTCGCACTCAACGCGGTGGGTATTCTTTCAATCGTCTATGAGCTCATCGGCGAAAAAATCGAACGCGCCCGCACACGGCGCACATTGGAGCGTTACGTCTCGCGCAATCTGGTGCGCGAATTACTCGACAACCAGCAGGAATTCCTCGAATCCTCGATGGGAAAACGCAAGCCGGTGACGGTGCTTTTTTCCGATCTGCGCGGTTTTACCAGCATGACGGAAAAGGCCGATCCCCAGGTGCTCATTGTGCAGTTGAATCAATACCTAAGCGAGATGGTGCAGTGCGTTTTCAAGCGGGAAGGCACCCTGGATAAATTTATCGGCGACGCGGTGATGGCCGTTTGGGGAAACGTGCGCAGCCTGGGACAGACCGAGGATGCCCGCCAGGCCGTGCTTTCGGCCCTGGATATGCGAACCGCGCTCGTGCAACTTAATCAACGCTGGACGGAGGCGGGATTGCAAAAATTTTACTTCGGCGTGGGCCTCAATCATGGCGAGGTCATCACCGGCGACATTGGGTCGCCCGAGAAAAGTGAGTTTACGGTGATCGGCGATGCCGTCAATCTGGCCTCACGCATCGAGGGGCTGACGAAAAATTACGGAGTGGATTTATTGATCAGCCAGGAGGTTGTGGCCTTGTTAGGAAAGGAATTTCTTTTGCAAAGTGTGGATCACGTAAAGGTAAAAGGCAAAGGGGAGCCGACAGAGGTTTTTGCCGTTCATCAAAAAATGGCTGACCCCGTGGCTGCGGATCTCTCTGATTACCTGGATCGCTACCACCGGGCCCTGGCCTCCTATCGACGCGCAGAATTTACTGCCGCAGTGGAGGCTTTTTCCGATCTGTTAACGACGCATCCAGAAGACAGCCTGACGAAGCTTTACCTAAAGCGTTGCCAGGAGTTTATCAACCATCCACCTGCGGTGGATTGGGATGGAGTTTTCACCATGCAAACCAAGTAACAGCCACTGCGCCACCTTTCAGTTGGTGGATTTTTAGGGTTTTAACTCGGTGTTATGCAGGGCGTCGGAAATGGTGAACTGCTCGTGATGATAGGTGGGATCGCCACGGAAGGAGAGTCGTCCGGCGTATTTGCGCTCGATATCGACCAGCAAATCCTCATCCTCATTTCGCAGGCGTTTGAGCACTTCGGGATTGACCACGACGCGGATTTCGTGGATGTCGTCCTGGTATTTACGCATCACCAGGTGAAGTTGACGTTGCAACTCGACACTCATCGTCATGGCGCTTTTTACTTTTCCTCTTCCGGAACAGTAAGGGCACGGGATAAAAATCGAGCCGCTGAGGCTTTCCTGTGCGCGCTGACGCGTCATTTCCATCAGACCCAGAGGCGAAATGGGTAACACATGGGTTTTGGATTTATCGCGCCGGAGACGTTCCTTCATCCGTTGATAGACCATTTGCTGGTCTTTGCGACTTTTCATATCGATAAAATCGCCGATGATGAGGCCGCCAATGTTGCGCAGACGCAGTTGCCGGGCGATTTCGTCAGCCGCTTCGAGGTTGGTGGTCAGGATGGTTTTATCCATTTCCTTGGATCCCTTGTTGCGTCCGGTGTTAACATCAATGGCGATGAGCGCCTCGGTCTCATCGATCACGATGTAACCGCCGCACTTGAGCCAGACCTGACGATGGAAAGCGTCGTCGATTTGTTTTTGGACGCCGTAACGTTCAAAGATGGGATAGGGTTCGCTGTAATGTTCGATCCGATTACGGGCTCGACGGGAGATTTGCCCCACGAGATCTTTCATTCGATTGGTGGCGTTGAGATCGTCGCAGAAGACGGAATCGATTTCGTCGGTGAGAAAGTCGCGCACCGTGCGGTCGATGAGATCGGGTTCGCGGAAGAGACAGGTGCCACCGGGTTGATCCTGCATGGCTTGTTCGATTTTACGCCATTGTTCGACGAGAAGGCTAAGATCGCGCACGAAGTAACGGGCGCGTTGACCCTCACCCACGGTGCGCATGATGACGCCCATGCCTTCGGGAACATCGAGCTCCTGGAGGATTTTGCGGAGGCGTTCGCGTTCCTTGGGTTCATCGACCTTGCGCGAAATACCCGATTGATCGCTATACGGCATGAGGACGAGATAACGACCGGCGAGGCTGATGTTAGTGGTAATGCGGGGGCCCTTGCTGCTGATGGGGCCTTTCGTGACTTGCACGATCACATCCGCGCCCACGGGGTAGATGTTGGGTATATCCTTGGAGGTGATGTTGGATTTGGATTTACTATTGGTGCGGGAGACTTCCTCCACGCCGCTGTCGAGGGCGGCGGGTAGAGCATCCCAGAAATGCAGGAAGGCATTTTTCTCGAATCCAATATCGACGAACATGGCTTTAAGACCGTGCTCGATGTTTTTCACTTTGCCTTTAAAAATACTGCCAACGATGTTGCGATCGTTATCGCGTTCGATGCTGTATTCTTCCAAACGGCCATTTTCGATGAGTGCGACGCGTGTTTCCAGGCGTTCGCAGTTGATGACCAGGTTGTTACCGGTCTTTTTCGGAGCGAGTCCGAAGATTTGTTTTACTTTTTCGATCATTCCTCTAAGTCCTTTCGGGTGGGGTTGTAAGGCAGGGATGGTTTCAAGGGTGGTGTCGCTCATTCCGTGGATTACCCTCTCGGGCCTCTCGGGATGGGGCGTGACCTTTGATCGCGTTGCAAAAGAAATTTTTTCTTTATTTCTTCTGCGGAGTCAGCCGATGAGGCTGTCTGTGCGCGGGTGTCTGCCTCTATTTCAATGTTAGGAGCGTCATCTTCGGAAGGACGGGGCTTGCCTCTTGGAACGACACTTTCGTCGTTACGCGGGGTTCGCTCCGAGGTCTCACCGTCCCCATCGCCGAGTGCGGCGGGGATATCACGCTCAAAGTCAACGGATTCTACAAAACGGAAACTGCCAACTGCTGGGGGAAGGGGTTTTATCCCAGGGTCGTAGCCGCCTTTCATGGCGACAACGTCCTTGATAATCTTGGCGGCAATCGGTGCCGCGGTGCCGCCACCGGATTTTGCTCCCTCGATAAACACGCAGATGGCAAGGGTGGGATTATCGTAGGGTGCGAAAGAGGTAAACCAGGTGTGGTTGTCGGGCACGCCGCTGCGACGGAATTGAGCGGTCCCGGTTTTGCCAGAGACGACGGTGCCTTTGACGCGAGCTTTGGCGGCTGTGCCACCGCCTTCGTTAACGACTTTCCACATGCCTTTTCTCACTTTTTCGATTTGTTCCTGGGTCAATCCCAAGTCGCTAAGCTTCGAGCGCACGCGAGGTGGGTTGTTCGTGACGGTGCCATCGGGGGCGACTGATTTTTGGATAAGGGTGGGAAAGTAGCTGGTGCCTCCATTGGCTACGGCGGCTGTGACCATGGCCATTTGCAAGGGGCTGGCCTTGACGTATTGCTGCCCGATGGAAGTGAGCGCGGTGTTGGCAGCCGTCCAGCGTTCCTTGGGGAAGGTTTTCGAGAGCCAGGCTTTTCCGGGTAGAACGCCGCCGTCGTCGTTGGAGATTTCGATGCCGGTGGATTGACCCAGCCCGAGAGCCTGGCAGGTTTCGTTGATTTGATCGATGCCAGTGGAATTGCCAAACTGATAGAAAAAAGCGTTGCAGGATACTTTGATCGCATCGGATAAACCGATGGAACGATGGGCGCCGGGACTGATCCAGCAGCGCATGGGACGCCCGCCGTAGGAGACCGAGCCGCTGCAATACTGGCTGTCGTTACCTTTCCCGGCACGAATGCCAGCGAGGGCGATGGGGATTTTATAAATGGAACCCGGCGCATAGGAGCTGACGGCCCGGTTGGTAAGCGGGTTGGCCGTGGCCACCTGAAGTTCGGACCAATCCCTGGTGGAGATGCTAGGTATGAAACTGTTGGGATCGAAGGAGGGAACGGAAACCATGGCGAGAACCTCGCCGTTGTTAGGATTGACGACCACAGCGGCGCCGCGTCCCACGGATCGCATGGCTTGCTCGGCAATATACTGGATGCGAGCATCGATGGTGAGATAGATATCGGAGCCACGGGTGGGCGGGTCCACGCGTATCTCGCCTTCGATCTGGCCTTTGACATTTTTTTTCAGCACCCGGGCGCCTGGGCTTCCGCGCAAGAGTGCATCCTGGGTTTTTTCGATGTTAGTGCGTCCCTGCACGTCGGCTTCATAATAGGTAAAGTCGTTGATATCGGGCAGGGTGGTAATGTCCTTGGTCTCTCCGACGTAGCCGAGGATTTGCGCTGCCATGCTGCCATAAACGTATTCGCGCACGGGTTTCTGGCCGACTTTGATGCCCGGCAGACCAGTGTCGCGCTCGGCGTATTTGGCAAAAGTGGGGAAGTCGATATCCTGGCGATAGGTAAAGGGGACGAGCTGTTTGGTTTTGTAATGAACGCGGAGTTTGTTGGAGTTATATGCCTGGTCGAGATCGAATTCCTTGAGGCGCGGAATAATGGACGAGTTAATAATGGTGACGATATCGACTTCCTCGGTGGGGCGGGCCATGCCGTTGCGGTCGGCTTTTTGGGATTTGATCTTGGGCACATCCAGGTAGATTTTTTTATAGCTCTGCACCATGGCTGGGAGCAGGAAATCGACCTCGTAACTGGCGCGATTGCGGACGAGGATAACGCCGTTGCGATCTTTGATTTCGCCGCGGACAGATGGAATGCGCACGGTGACCTGTGAGCTATTTAGAATTTGCCTGGAGTAATAATCGTTTTTTAGGACCTGCAAATTCCACATTTGCAAAACCAACATCCCAAACGCGAATAGAAAAAACAACGCGAGAGCATGAACCCGGAGAAGCGGGCCGTTGTCTTTTTCGATCTGGCGTTTCGCGGGCATTAAAATGCCTCCTCAAACGGAGTTTCTGGTTCGTAACGAATGGCCTCGGCCACACGTCCGAGCAACCAATAGATCAGAGGACTCAACAAGGTGACGATGATACCTGCACCGAGGGTAAGCCACCAGATATTGGGGGGAAAAACCATGTGTTGCCGACGGAAAATGAGCGTGAGGTATTCGACCAACAAAATACCGGCAGTGAACAATCCCGACATCAGGCAATGGATTTCCCACCTGCCTTTTAAAAATAACGGACGAAACCCATGCATCATTGACCCAAAAATGGAATAGATGATTATCGACCAGCCCAGCGAGATTTCAACCGTGGAGTCCACCACTTGCACAGCCAGTAAATCCCACATCAAACCGCAACAAAAGGTAAGCACCATCACCAGGGGATAAGGCAAAGCCAGGGCACCATAAAACATGACAATCGGCATCAAATGCACATGGGCACCGTGCAACCAAGGGAGCGGAGGGATGAACGTTTGCAGGATCAACGCAAAAAAACTGCAAAGAATGAGGAGAAAGAGATAGAGCATGGCCATCTTTTTTATCCTCCGATGATGACGAAGACATCTTCGATCTCCGATAGGTCCACCGCCGGGATGAGCAGTGCCTGGGTGTCGAGATCGCGCTGGCGGGTGGATTTAACCGTGCCGATGAGCAGGCCCGATGGGAAAACGCCGCCAATACCCGAGCTGTAAACTTTTTGACCGGCGGAAAGCTGGGCTTCCTTGGAGAGAAAATTAAGTGCCAGCAAAGTGGAAAGCGCCTCGGTGACTTGTGCCCCCTGCACGACTCCTTGTTCGCGGCTGCCTTCCACATCGGCGGCAATTTGCAATCGCTCGTCAGATATCAGGATCACCTCCGCGATGGAACCCGAGACCGTGGTTGTTTTACCCACGATACCTTGATCAGTCACCACGGGCATATCGGGTTTTAGACCTTTGTTGGTGCCGCAATCTATGGTGAAACTGTTAAGCCAGGTGCCAGCTTCACGGGTGACAATGCGGGCCGGGACCAACTTATAAACGGCACGCTCCCGGTAATTGAGGGCGCGACGGAGGCGATTATTGTCTTCTTCAAGATTACGCAGGGTGAGGTTAATGGCGCGGAGATTTTTATTTTCGATGGTGAGTCGCTGGTTGTCGCGCTCAAGTTGATCGAGGGATTTGAGTCCGCTTGTTACATTGGTGACCTGACTTGAAACAGCGGCACCCGTTTTAAGAAAAGGAGACACAGCTTGAAGAAAGGCACGCTTCAAGCCCTGCACTTTATCGGGTTTAAGCGTGAGCAACCCCAAGGTGGCAAGGAGGAGCACTCCCAAGACTACGAGATTAACCGGCTTCAAAGCAGGACTCCCGGCAACAATCGATTAGCGCCACTGACGCTCGTTGGTGGCTACCTGACGTAGGAATTTGAGCTCGCTCAGGGCGCGTCCGGTTCCTTCGGCCACAGCACTGAGGGGATCTTCAGCCACATGCACAGGCAGGCCAGTTTCCTCCATCAGCAGTTTATCGAGACCGCGAAGCAGTGCGCCGCCTCCAGCGAGGACCAGTCCGCGATCTACCAGATCGGCCGATAATTCGGGCGGACAACGTTCCAAAGTCACTCGCACCGCATCGACAATGGTGGAAATGGGTTCCAAAAGAGCTTCGCGCACTTCTTGCGAGGTGAGAAGAAGTGTTTTGGGAAGGCCAGCGACAAGATCGCGTCCCTTGACTTCCATGCTGGTCTCTTTTTCCTGCGGATAGGCAGAACCGATTTTAATTTTGATTTCCTCTGCTGTCCGTTCACCGATCATCAGATTATAGGCACGCTTCATGTATTGAATGATGGCTTCGTCGAGTTCGTCGCCTGCCACTCGCACGCTACGACTGAAGACAATGCCGGCGAGAGAGATCAGGGCCACTTCCGTGGTGCCGCCGCCGATATCAATAATCATATTACCCGCTGCATCCTGCACAGGGAGTCCCACGCCGATGGCTGCGGCCATGGGTTCCTCGATTAAATAAACTTCGCGGGCGCCCGCATGGGTGGCGGAGTCTTTTACGGCGCGTTTTTCGACCTCGGTAATGCCGGAGGGCACCGCGATGACCACACGGGGACGGACCATTTTGCGGCGATTGTGAACTTTACTGATGAAGTGACGCAACATTGCTTCGGTAATCTCGAAATCAGCAATCACTCCGTCTTTTAAAGGGCGGATGGCTACAATATTGCCGGGCGTTTTGCCGAGCATACGCTTGGCTTCATCCCCGACAGCGAGCACTTTGTTGGTGCCTGCCTGAACTGCTACGACGGAAGGCTCTCGAAGAACGATTCCATGATCGCGAACATAAACCAAGGTGTTCGCCGTGCCCAAATCGATGCCGACATCGTTGGAGAAAAATCCCAAAATTCCATTAAACATTAAAAAAGTGCGTTAGTTATTGGTTGAAACAGGCAGGGCCGAAAACCGGGAGAAGTTTCTCAATAAAGTCGAAGCGCACGATTTAACGGACCACCCTGTAGGTATTCCAAGCTCTATGTAGGCGTTGCGTGGCATTGGAGTCAAGGTAAACGTGAGTTGGGTCGCATTTAGTTCGCAAAAAAACGGATTTTCCCGTAAAACTGCCTTATTCGCGTAACTTTATTCCATTATTTTCGAAAAGTCTGCGAAGGAACAGAATCGCTTTTTCTGTTTGGTGCCTCTGGTCTGGTTGCCTTTGGAGTTTATTTTAACCAACAAATTGGTGTTCCCACGAGTTTTTATCCGTTGCTTTGGGCTGCGGGCGGATTGCTAATTTATAATCTTGATCGATACCTGCCGGAAGCTTCCGACTCGGTGAATCATCCCGAACGCTCGGGCTTTCAAAAAAGTAGGCTCGTGTTGATAATTATAGCCGCCGCATTACTACTTCTCACGCCGGCACTGATGGGGCGTCCGTTTCTTTACGGATGGCTGGCGCCCGCTCTTTTCCTTTCCATCGGCTATTCCGTTGCCCTTTTTGGTTCTGGATGGCGAATTCGTGATCAGCCCTGGCTAAAATGGATGCTTCCGCCCTTGGTCATTCTGTCTGCCTTGACGGCTCCATTCTGGCTTACCGTGGGATTCACTTATTCGCCACCTGGACTGGTCCCGCTGCTTGGAGGAATGTTTGCCGCTCTTTTATTGAATGTTTTACTCTCCGATGCACACGATTCTGCCGGAGATCGTGCCCATGGATTAACCACCATCGCTATCCATTTAGGGTTGCGCAAAACCCGCCTGGTCGCCTTGTTTTTAATTTCGTTACAATTTTGCTCCGCGTGGCTTAGAAATGCTCCCGGAGAATGGCTTTTGGCGGGTTATCATTTAATGATCGTCGTTCGATTGTTTGTAATGCCAGAAAAAAAACTCTACACATGGCTCCTGGACGGCATGCTTTTTATCCCTTTATTGGGACAATGGGTGGTGGGACAACTATCCCTTTGAAAAATTAGTGATCACTGTAAGGCAGAGTCATTTCAAAAACGGTTGGCGCCTCCTCTTTCCCGAGACCCGCACGAGGTTCCATATTCAGGGATTGATAGGCAGCTTCCAAAGCGGCGGGGTTTCCTTTCAAGTCTGGATAAAGAACTTGAAGGCGTTGCTTGATGTATTTTTTGGCAATCCCGCGATCCAGTGGATGCATGGGTTCCAAGTCAAAAGCTTGCCGAAAGAAATGTCCCCAAGATCGATTCATGTCTACCGATGTAACATCGGTTGGAAAGGTTGGCAAATTAACCGAATTATGGGGCAAGCAATCCTCAGAGTAAAAATTGTAGTTTTGATATTAAAAAAAATACCCGGTATCTTGTTTCCAAGATACCGGGCATAAAACTGGCAACGTCCTACTCTCGCACAAGCTATACAAGCACTACCATCGGGGCTGCAGTGTTTCACTTCCGTGTTCGGAATGGGAACGGGTGGTGCCACTGCGCTAAGATCACCAGAAGTCTGGCGAATCCGAACACATATACTTCCATGGGGAGAAACTGGGGGAGGAAATTACGCTCGGATCCACCAGACTTCTGGCGGCTGACTGACACATAAAATGCCATGCCAACTGCTGATTGACGATGAAGCCAATTAAAATCTGATTTTCTATCGCTAAGTTTTAAAAGAACAAGTCAGGTTCGCTGACATCTACATACAGGAAAATAAACACTTTAGACTCTTAAGTCAATGCTGAGTTTTAAAATTCATAAAAGTTTTCGACTGGTTTGATGCCAATCCCCGGGGGGATCGGCACCAGCCGAAAAATTAATGAACAAGCCGAACGAACTATTAGTATGCCTAGGCTGAACACATTACTGTGCTTACACCCGACACCTATCAACGTGGTGGTCTGCCACGGTTCTTCAGGGAGATCTCATCTTAGGATAGGCTTGGCGCTTAGATGCTTTCAGCGCTTATCCTTTCCGAACATAGCTACCCGGCACTGCTCTTGACAGAACAACCGGAACACCAGCGGTTCGTCAGACTCGGTCCTCTCGTACTAAAGTCTGAACCCCTCAATTCTCCTGCGCCCACAGTGGATAAGGACCGAACTGTCTCGCGACGTTCTGAACCCAGCTCGCGTACCACTTTAACCGGCGAACAGCCGGACCCTTGGGACCTTCTCCAGCCCCAGGATGTGATGAG
>JBBRFA010000006.1:0-55203 GCA_038225185.1 Chthoniobacterales bacterium | reverse complement strand
GGAGGTGCAACAGAATAGCGACACGACGTATCGGGTGTTTGATTGGAATCGGGTGGGATTGGATGGCGTCCCGCGCGCGCTGCATGTCCAGCAGTCGCTGCAATCGATCGATTTTGACGACACCGATCCCCAATTGGCACCCAAAGTGGGTGAGAAAGTGGTGACGTGCAAATTTTTTGAAGTGGAACAATGGAGCCTGGAATCGCCGCGTGCGGCCATCGAGGAGGATCGCTTTGCCATTATTACCGTGCTCACCGGCAAAATCGGCGCGGGCGAAGGTGAATTTTTACCGGGCGATTTCTTTATCGTTCCAGCTTCGTTGGCGAATAAAACGCTGATCCCGCTGGCACCCGATACGACTTTGCTACGCACGACTCTGCCTGTGATCTAGTCGCGGCCTGATCGCGATCAAAGATGCCCTTGGGGCGTTGCCGCGTCCTCAGATGCGCTGTTCTTCGAGATCGTAAACGTCGAAAAAAGTGTAAACCGGCCGGTTTCTTGGCACGAATTGGGGAATGTAATTCTCCATGTATTCCTGCAACCCGTCTGGCAGTTCGGAAAGACGCTTGTCGCGCCAGCTATTGTTCCAGCGAATAACCTCGATCTTGGGACGTGCGGTCGCTTTTTCCCCTATCCACACCTCCACCTCGGCGTCAGTCGCACCGGTCGCCACAAAAGCCTTGAAATCCTCGTAGGCTATCCCGATAAATTCCAGAAAAAACAAATCCAAGGGACAACCTGAGTGGTATTCACCCGCTGTGCCCGCCAACACGGAACGGCACTTTTCCAGACATCGGGCTGCGATCACATAACCGGCCAGGGTTACCCGGGGACTTGCGGGCGGCACTTTGGTGAGGTCTTTTGCGATTAGGGCGAGTTTATCAGCAGGGGAGATGGATGAAGTCATAGATTTAGTTCGATTAATAACAAACAAATCATCAAGCCGCTCACGGGAAACGCAAATGGTTTATTCCGCCTGCTTTTTTCGCGGGGTGCGCCGCTCGAATTTTTCGATGCTCAGGGAGTGTTTTTGACGCACCGTGTTGAAAGGAAAAACTACCACGGTCTCGGCTGCGCCTTCTCCGCGTCGAAGCAATCGATTGGCTGGTGAGGCCTCTGCTTCGTAGCGAAATTCCAGAGTGGTCATCCGTGCGATCACCCAAAAAAGCGACCAGGGCGACTCCAGGCGCCCCTCGGCTTTAATGACCGAGGAATCGATTTTGCTCACCCATAATTTGCCCGAAAGCACGGTGAGCAGGCGATCTTCGCGTGATTTTGATTTCAACCCTGGCATGGGTGAAAACTGGATGACCGAAGCTGGTTCTCCCGCTGCTATTTCCTCTGGCAAATGCTTCCAAAGCATCCGATCTCGCAGTCCGTATTTTTTCACCAGATCGCCCAAAGTTTCGATGCGGTCGCCGGAAGAGGTTTCATCCGGGTTTTTTTTACTGGGATCGCTATTCTCTGGGGAGGAAGCGGGTTTTTCCTGCTTTTTTCGATGGAAAAAAGAAAGCTTACCCTGGCGCGATTCCCCGATCAATTCCACGGGATTGGAGTCGCCCTGGCGGTAAATCGACCTCCAGGTGCCTTGCGCCTCCATTTTGCCATTGGCATCGAATTGCCGGGTGGTGAGCGTCTGATAATACTGCCACTTTTTCATGGCCACAGTCCGGCTTTGCAATTTCTCCAGGGTGGCATCGAAAATCACCAACGCCTCCGGATCGCTGGTAATCTCTCCCGTTTGGGCTGTCATTGGCAGGATGAGACTTCCTGTTACCACCAATAAACACCACCCACGCCAATTCCAATTCAAGAGATCCATCTTGCGCAACTTCCGATTTTCGCTCCAAACCGCAAGCGCGAATCCATGGCCACCGCAAATTCCAGATTGCAACCTTCCTCTCCTCCGATTAAACGTGTCCGCCCAACCTGCAACCGAAACGGCACTCGACGCCGTGAATCTTTCTCTCTTTTAACTCTCGCTTTTTTCTTCACGCTGACACTTCTTTCATTATGGGCAAAACTCTTATCATAGCTGAAAAACCTTCCGTCGCGGGGGACATCGCCAAAGCCCTCGGCACTTTTAAACGCGAATCCGACTGGTTCGAGAACGAGCAATACGTCGTCTCCTCCGCCATCGGCCATCTCTTGGAATTGATCGCTCCCGAGGGCGTCGAAGTGAAACGCGGCAAGTGGAGCCTCGCCAATTTGCCCGTCCTCCCCTCCGAATTTGATCTGCGCCCCGTCGAAAAAACCGGCCCGCGCCTCAACGTTCTGAAGCGCCTCATCAAACGCAAAGACATCGACCGCATCATTAACGCCTGCGACGCCGGTCGCGAAGGCGAACTCATCTTTCGCAACATCCTCAAAGCCTCCGGCACGACCAAATCCTCCCAGCGTCTCTGGCTTCAGTCCATGACCCCTACAGCCATCCGCGAGGCTTTCCAAAAACTGCGCACCGACGCCCAGATGCAACCTCTCGCCGATGCCGCCATCTCCCGCTCCGAAAGCGACTGGCTTGTCGGCATCAACTCCACCCGCGCCCTCACCGCTTTCAATTCCAAAACCGGCGGCTTCCAGAAAACCACTGCCGGCCGCGTCCAGACCCCCACCCTCGCCATCCTGGTCGAGCGCGAGGAGAAAATCCGCAACTTCAAGGAGCGCGCTTACTTCGAGGTCTTCGGCGATTTCGGCGTCGAAGCCGGCGTCTATCGCGGACGTTGGTTCGATCCCGCTTTTAAAAAAGGCGCTGACGACCTAAGCGAAGAAGCCAAGGCCGAGCGTATCTGGACCCGAGATCGCGCCGACGCCATCGCCGCCAAATGCACCGGACGCACCGGCATCATCGAGGAAATTAAAAAACCCGCCTCCCAGATCGCACCGCAGCTTTACGACCTCACCACCCTTCAACGCGAGGCCAACTCCCGGTTCGGACTCCCCGCCACCCGCACCCTCCAGATTGCCCAGGCTCTTTACGAACGCTTCAAAGTCCTCACCTACCCCCGCACCGACTCGCGCTACCTCCCAGAGGATTACATTCCCAACGTCAAAAACGTCTTCGCCACCTTCGAATCGCGCGAACTCGCCGGGCACGCCGAAAAGGCGCTCCGCAACAACTGGGTTCACCCCAATAAACGCATTTTTAACAACGCCAAAGTCTCCGACCACTTCGCCATCGTCCCCACCGGCAACTCGCCCAAAGGACTTGACGATCTCCAGATGAAAATCTACGAAATGGTCTCCCGCCGACTCATCGCCGTTTTTTATCCCCCCGCCCAATTCGAACTCACCACCCGCATCACCACCGTCGAAAGCGAAAAATTCAAGACCGACGGCAAAATCATCATCGATCCCGGCTGGCAAGCTGTCTATGGCAAGGAAGCCGAAGCCGATAAAAAAGAGGACGACGACACCGGTAAAGCGCTTGTCCCCGTCAAAAAAGGCGAGACTGCCGCAGTCGAGCAGATCGAGGTCAAGGAAAGCCTCACCCGTCCCCCTGCCCGCTACAACGAAGCCACCCTCCTAAGCGCGATGGAAGGTGCCGGCAAACTCATCGACGACGACGAACTCCGCGAAGCCATGCGCGAAAAAGGTCTCGGCACCCCCGCCACGCGCGCCAGCATTATCGAAGGCCTGCTTTACGAAGGTTACCTCGAACGCCGCGGACGCGAACTCATTGCCACCAGCAAAGGTATTTCCCTCATTACCCTTTTGAAAAACCTTAAAGCCGACGTTCTCACCAAACCCGAGCTCACTGGCGAATGGGAACATCGCCTTAAAGAAATGGAAGCCGGACGCCTCTCCCGGGCCGATTTCATGCACGGCATTCGCGACCTCACCCTCGATCTCGTGGAAAAAGTCAAAGGCTTCGGCGACGAACCCATCGAAGGCACCTACCTTACCCTCGATGTTGTCTGCCCCAAATGCGGCGGCGGCCCTTTTAAGGAAGATTACCGCACCTGGGAATGCCAAAGTTGCCAGCTTCGCATCTGGAAAGGCATTGCCGGACGCGAATTCGAGCCGAAGGAAGTCGAACAACTTCTCACCACCCGCCGGGTCGGCCCGCTCGAAGGATTCGTCAGTAAAATGGGCCGCAAATTTGCCGCCAGCATCATTCTCGACGAGGAATGCAAAGCCACCTTCGACTTCCCCAAGGCCGACGCCGACGGTGCCCCCGACCTCACCACCGCCAAACTTTTGGGCGAGACCGAACTCGGCAAAATCTACGAGACCGAGACCAATTACCTTTGCGTGTCGGCGAAGGAAGGTGAAAAACCCATTCGCATGGGCAAACAAATCCTCCAACAAAACATCCCGGCGGATCAGGCCATCAAGATTTTCAGCGAAGGCAAGACCGACCTTTTCAAACGTTTCATCAGCAAAAAAGGCAAACCTTTTTCCGCATTTTTAAAACTGGAGGGCGCGAAAGTCGGCTTCGAGTTTGAAGAACGCAAACCCTTCCCGAAAAAAGCCACTTCGCCCGGTTCAGCCCTCAAAAAGGCCATCCGCCCCAAGTCCACCAAAAAGGCGTCGTAGTCGCTTTATTACCGCTATTCGGCGCTCTTCGGCGCTATCCGACTACACTGGCCGCTTTTAAAACTCGGGTATTTTTCGTAGAGGCAGGGGGGTGGCAGATTTTAAAGACTCTGGATGGTTTTCACGAGATTTTCGGTGCTGATGCCGAGGGTTTTGAAAATGATGGCACCGGGAGCGCTGAGTCCGAAACGGTCGATGCCGACGATTTTGCCGTCGAGGCCGACGTATTTGAACCACAAATCCGATACGCCCGCCTCGATGGCGACACGGCGACGGATGGCATTGGGCAGGATGGATTCCTTGTATTCGTCGCTCTGACGATCAAAACGCTCGAAGCTGGGGACGGAAACGACGCGGATGCCGTCGCCAAGCTGTTTGGCGGCTTCGATGGCGTATTGGACCTCACTGCCAGCTCCGAGGAGGATGGTGGTAAGCTCACCTTTTTCGGGAAAAATAACGTAGGCGCCGCGTTCAACTCCGTTGCGGCGTTCGGCGACGGTGGCATCGTTGAGCATTGGCACGACCTGACGGGTGAGCGCCAGGAGGGTCGGCCCATCGGTGCGGCTCAAAGCAGCGGCGAAAGCTCCCGCTGTTTCCTCGGGATCTGCGGGACGAATGACATCCAGGTTCGGGATGACGCGCAGGGAACTGACCGTTTCGACGGGTTCATGCGTCGGACCGTCCTCGCCCACGCCGACCGAATCGTGGGTGAAAATGTAGAGCGTCGGCAGATGCGACAGCGCGGCAAGACGGATGGAGGCACGGCAATAATCGGCGAAAACCAGAAACGTCGCGCCCGAGGGACGAAAGATGCCGTGGTAAGAGATGCCGTTCATGATACCGGCCATGGCGTGCTCGCGGATGCCGAAGCGGATGTTGCGTCCGGCGGGTGTGCCGGGGGTGAAATCTTTGCTGCTGTTGATATAATTCAGCGTGGAGCCGTAGAGATCGGCGCTGCCGCCGATGAGGAGCGGGAGGGCGTCGGCGAGCGGTTGGAGGACGTCGCTGCCGGCTTTGCGGGTGGCGATTTTGGCGTCCGCCTGGAACGCGGGGATTTTATCGACGAGATTTGCGGGAATGGCGTGGGTGATGCCGCTGTCGAGGAGTGCGGAGAGAGCGGGATTGGTTTTTTCCCAAGCGAGAAACAGGGTCTGCCAGGCGTCGTATTTTGTTTTTTGGATGACTTGCCGGGCGGCAAAAAACTCCGCGACGACCGGATCGACATAGAAATGTTCGGCTGGAAGATCGAGACCTTTGCGGGCGGCATCGGCAAATTTCGCGCCGCCTTCGCCGTGACCTTTCGCAGTGCCCGCGACTTCGGGAATGCCTTGCGCGATGAGGGTGCGAATAATGATGAAATGCGGTTTGCCATTGGCGACTCGGGCTTTGTCGTAAGCGACGAGAAATGCTTCCATGTCGTGGCCATCGACCGTTTGCACGTCGAAACCGTAAGCCTCGTAGCGTTTCGCAGTGTCCTCGCTCTGGGAAGCGTCGGCCATGGCGTCGAGGGTCACATCGTTGCTATCGTATATGAGGATGAGGTTATCGAGCTTGTAATGTCCGGCAAAAGACGAAGCCTCGGCAGCGATACCTTCCTGGAGACAGCCATCGCCTGCCAGGACAACCATTTTGTGATCGAAAATGGCGTGTTCCAAGGTGTTAAAACGAGCGGCGGCCATTTTTGCGGAGACAGCCATGCCGACAGCGTTGGCCACGCCCTGACCGAGCGGACCGGTGGTGCTTTCGACTCCCACGGTGTGGCCGTATTCGGGGTGACCGGGGGTTTTACTATTGAGAACCCGGAAATTCGCCACGTCTTCGATGCTCAGATCGTAGCCAGCAAGATGCAGCCAGCTATAGAGAAACATGCTGCCGTGGCCTGCGGAGAGAACGAAGCGGTCGCGGTTTAACCAATGCGGATCGGCGGGATAAAAATTGAGAGATTCACCGAAAAGGACCGCACCCACGTCGGCGACACCGAGGGGTAGGCCGAGGTGGCCCGAGTTCGATTGATGCACTGCGTCGATGGCGAGACCGCGGGCTATATTGGCTGCACGGGATAAAACGGGAAGATTGAGAGACATAAAAGGACGAGGATGAATGGATTTTAAGAAATGGTGAGCAGTGAGCCTTAAGGGATTTATCAGGAATTGACAACCCTTTAGCCAAAAAAAGAGACTGCCTTTCAACCAGGCAGCGCGCTTGGTTGAAAGGCAGTTTTATAATGCTTTATCCGCACCGGATAACTCCCAAGAGCATTTATTGCCGTTCTTTGCAGTCTTCTTCTTTGACGATGCCACTTAAGTCTGACTTGGCATCTGCCATTTCTTGCAATGTCGCTGATCCCTGGGAAACTTTCCGCAGCCCCTTTAACTTGCGCGAGATCGCCGAGTGCGTGGTCCTCGTGCCAACTCCATCCGCAGAATACGACGATGAGTTGGCGCTGCTGATGCTTAATTGCGCCGCTGTGGCAATTGCATCCTGATTGGCACCCAGAAATAGGAAAAGCCAGCGATAGACTTCGGTCTGATGCTTGATTTTTTGCGAAATTTCACGCCAATCGAAGTGAACGGAGGAATTCTCCATGCCATCGGTAAAGATCGTGACAATCACCTGCCCTGGTCGATCCGCTTCCGGTAACTCACCCAGTCGCGACCCCAGATCGTCAATCGTTTTCCCGATTGCATCGAGCAAAGCGGTCGAACCACGCGGAAGAAAGGTGCGTTTGTTTAAGGGCAACACTTCCTGCACGGGTAGCGATTGCACGGGCACGAGATATTCGTTGTCGAAGAGCACCAGAGTAAGTCTGGCCAGACCCTCGACTTGTTGTTGTTCCTTTAAAAAATGATTGAATCCGGCGATAGCTTCCTGCGAGCAGGAATCCATCGAACCGGAACGATCCAGAATAAAGGCGATTTCAGTTATATTTTTGTTCATCCAACCATCCTGACAGAGGGGGTGGGACAAAGACGGGGAGAGGGTAAAGGTTTTTTGAAAAAAAATAGCGAAACCCGCGTTTACCATAAAAAAAGCGGGTTGACAAATTTAAGGTCATTGATTATTAGGCACCTAATCATGCCTTATCTTTTGCTCCGAGAGTTGCCGCGTTTTGAATGTTTGCTTAACGCGGCAGAGAAATATCCGACATTGAATCCGTCGTCGGCGGAGGCGTTTTTGAATTTGTTGCGAACGAGCGATCTGGTCTTCGAGGCGGAGAGCCTGCATTTGGGGAAATACGGGATCAGCCAGGGGCGATTTACGGTGCTGATGTTGCTGAGCCGGATGTGCGAGGAGAGTCTTTCGCCAGCGGAACTGGCCGACAAATCCGGCGTCACCCGCGCCACGATGTCGGGTTTGCTCGACACGATGGAACGCGATGGATTGGTGACGCGCACTATGTCGCCGACGGATCGGCGGGCGGTGGAAGTCGTGCTGACTGCGGCCGGACATGAGTTGCTCGACGCCATTCTTCCCGGCTATTTTACCCGCGTGGAAGAAATAATCAGCCCTTTGAGCAGTTCAGAACGAATGCTCTTTGTCACGTTACTTCAAAAAATACAAGCGACCTTTGTGGATTCGACCCCCGACTTGGAAACAGCGGCGCACTTTTTCAAATCTTAATCTTTATGGTCAAACGCTTCATCATCGTCATTCTTTTGTTCCTCGTTTTGGTGGGGGCACTCGGCTACCAAAAATATTCCTCCATTCAAAAACAGATGTCGCAGCAGTTCGTGATGCCGCCCGACGCGGTAACTACGGTGACCGCCCACGAAGAAGAATGGTCGCCCACTTTGAGCGCGGTCGGTTCCATTGAACCCGTCAAAGGCGTCGAAGTTAGCACCGACCTCAATGGCATCGTCACGCAAATCGGGTTTGAATCTGGTAAACCCGTCAAACAAGGCGACCTGCTCGTGCAACTCGACATCACCCAGGAAGACGCCGCCTTGCGCTCGGCTCAGGCTCGCAACGACCTGGCCCAGCTCAATCAGGCACGTTCCAAAGAATTGCTCGCCAAAAATTCCGCCTCGAAAGCCGATTACGACAACGCCGTGGCCGAGTGTCGTCAGGCACAAGCCGCTGTCGATGAGCAAAAAGCCCTCATCAGCCGCAAGACCATCCGCGCTCCGTTCGACGGCGCGGCGGGCATTCGCAAAGTCAACATCGGCCAATACATCAACCCCGGCACGCCGCTCGTCGATGTCACCGCGCTCGACCCGCTTTACGTAAATTTCTCCCTGCCGCAACAATACGTCTCCGACCTCATACCGGGCCGCGAAGTCGATGTCACCGTCGAAGGCGTGAATACCGAACCTTACAAAGGCCAGATCACCGCGCTCAACTCCATCATCGACGCCTCCACCCGCAACATCGAAATCCAGGGCACTCTGCGCAATCCGGATGGAAAATTGCTTCCCGGCATGTTTGCGAAAGTCGAAGTGCGCCTGACTGAAACCACCAAGGTCGTGGCCATTCCCGCCTCCTCGATTAACTACGCGCCCTACGGCGACACGGTCTATGTCGTCGTCGATGGCAAAGACATGGAAGGCAAACCCGCCAAAGTCGTAAAAATCCAACCCGTCAAACTCGGCACCAGTCGCGGCGACCAGATTTCCGTCGTCTCCGGTCTTAAAACAGGCGACATCGTCGTCACTTCCGGCGGTTTTAAACTGCGGCCCGGCGGTTCCGTCGTCATTAAAAACGATGTCGTTCCCAGCAACGATCCCGCTCCCTCTCCCGCCAATTCCTAAGCCATTGCGCTCATGAAATTTACCGATCTTTTCATCAAACGCCCGGTGGTCGCCATCGTGGTCAACCTGATCATTCTCCTCGCGGGCATCCAGTCTTTTAACCTCCTCAACGTCCGCCAATACCCACGGAGCGACAGCGCGGTCGTCACCATCACCACCGCCTACATCGGAGCTAACGCCGACCTCGTTCGCGGCTTCATCACCACCCCCCTGGAGCGCGTTATTTCCAGCGCGGACGGCATCGATTACATCGAATCGGCCAGCGCCCAGGGGTTGAGCACGATCACCGTTCACCTCAAGCTCAACTTCGACACCAATGCCGCGCTTACCCAAGTCCAGAGCAAGGTCAACCAGGTCCGCAACGACCTCCCGCCCGAAGCCGAAAGCCCGATCATCAACGTCGAAACCAGCGACGCCCGTTTCGCCTCGATGTATCTCAGTTTTTTCTCGAGCGAGTACGATCAAAACCAAATCACCGACTACCTCACCCGCGTCGTGCAGCCGAAACTTTCCGCCATCAAAGGCGTGCAACGCGCCGAAATCCTCGGCGACCGCACCTTCGCCATGCGCATCTGGCTTAAATCCGATCGCATGGCCGCGCTCAACATCACCCCGGTCGAAGTCAGCGCAGCCCTCCAGGCCAACAACTATCTCTCCGCCATCGGCACCACGAAAGGCTCCATGGTCGCCGTCAACCTCGTCGCCAACACCAACCTTAATAATAAAGAGGAATTCCAGGAACTCGTCATCCGCCAGGAAAACGGCACCATCGTCCGCCTCAAAGACATCGCCGACGTCGTTCTCGGCGCGGCGGATTACGCCTCCGACGTGCGTTTCAAAGGCCAGACCGCCACCTTCATGGGCATCTACGTTTTGCCCACGGCCAACGCTATCGACGTCATCAAGGAAATCCGCAAAATCCTCCCCGACATCGAGCAAGCCCTCCCGATTGGCATGAAGACCAACATCGGCTACGACGCCACCGAATACATCAACGAAGCTCTCCAGGAAGTCCTTAAAACCCTCGTCGAGACCCTCGTCATCGTCATCGTCGTCATCTTCCTTTTTCTCGGATCCATGCGCTCGGTCATCATCCCGATCATCGCCATCCCGATCTCCCTCATCGGCGCACTTTTCCTCATGTTACTCTTCGGTTTTACCATCAACCTGCTCACCATCCTCGCCATCGTGCTTGCGGTCGGTCTGGTCGTCGATGATGCCATCGTCGTCGTCGAAAATGTCGAACGCCACCTTCACGCGGGCATGTCGCCCTTCGATGCGGCCATCCTCAGTGCGCGCGAACTTTTCGGGCCGATCATCGCCATGACCATTACCCTCGCCGCCGTTTATGCGCCCATCGGCATTCAAGGCGGATTGACCGGCACCCTCTTCCGCGAGTTTGCCTTCACCCTGGCGGGAGCGGTCGTCGTTTCCGGCGTCGTCGCGCTCACCCTTTCGCCCATGATGTCATCCGTTATGCTCCGCGAAGGCGACTCGCACAAAGGTTTCGCCGGCTGGGTCAACAAACGCTTCGACAGTGTCCGCACTTTCTACGTCCGCTGGCTCGACAAAACCCTCAAATACCAGCCGATCACCATCACCGTCTGGATTCTTTTTTCTCTCCTTATCATCCCGTTCTGGCTCTTTTCGACTGAGGAACTTGCCCCCATCGAAGACCAGGGCATCGTCTTCGGCATCGTCCAGGCCGCGCCCAATTCCACTTTGGAACAAACCTCGATGTATACCGAAATGGCGAACAAAATGTTCCTCTCATTTCCAGAAGTCGATAACACCTTCCAGATCACTTTCCCCACCGGCGGCTTCTCCGGTATGTTGACCGTCCCTTTTAGCGAACGCAACAAAACCACCGAAGAACTCTCGCAGGAAGCCTTTGGCAAAGCAGCGGGCATCCCCGGCATCCGCCTCATCATGACCACCCCCGAGCCGCTCCCCGGCGGAAGCGATTTTCCCGTCGATTTCGTTATCGCATCGACCGCCGAACCCAAGGAACTCCTCGATTTTGCCAATCAACTCGTCGCCGCAGCCTTCGAAAGCGGCGTCTTCATCTTCGCCGACACCGACCTGAAATACGACCAGCCGCAGACCGAGATCGTCTTCGACCGCGACAAAGTCGCCTCCCTTGGCCTCAACCTTCAACAAGTCGGAGCCGACCTCGGCACCCTCATGAGCGGCAACTTCGTCAACCGCTTCTCCATCCAGGGCCGCAGCTATAAAGTCATCCCGCAAGTCCAACGCACCGAACGCCTTAACTCCGATCAATTGAAAGACTTCTACGTCACCGGTCCCGGCGGTCAACTCGTGCAGCTCTCCACCTTCGCCACCACCAAGACCACCACCGAACCGCGCCAGATCAACCGCTTTCAACAGCTTAACTCTGCCAAAATCCAAGGCGTCCTGCCCCCCGGCGTTACCTCCGACATGGCCCTGAAAATCCTCGAGAAAAAAGCCGCCGAAATCCTCCCAAAAAACTATGTCATCGACTACGCCGGCTCCTCCCGCCAGCTCCGCAAAGAGGCCAACACCTTCGTTTATACCCTCATTCTTGCCGTCATTCTCATCTACCTCGTTTTGGCCGTGCAATTTAACAACTTCACCGACCCCGGCATCATCCTCCTCGGTTCCGTGCCGCTCGCCGTCGCGGGTGCCTTGATGTTCTCGTTCCTCGACTTCACGACGATCAACATCTACAGCAAAGTCGGGCTCATTACCCTCGTCGGGTTGGTCTCAAAAAACGGCATTCTCATCGTCGAATTTGCCAACAAACTGCAAGAGGAGGGCATACCCAAACTCCGCGCCGCCATTGAAGCCTCCGGCACCCGTCTTCGACCGATTTTAATGACCTCCGTCGCCACTGTCTTCGGCCATTTCCCGCTCGTCATCGCTCAAGGCCCCGGTGCCGCCGCCCGCAACAGCATCGGCATCATGTTAGTCAGCGGCATGATCATTGGCACCGTGTTCACCCTCTTCGTCGTCCCGGCGATTTACGTCGCCCTCGCCAAAGACCACACCCACGACCGCGAAAAATCCGCCGGCAAACAAAAAGACCAAGCCCCCGAACCCGCCCTCGCAGTTTAAGCTAGATCCATTATCGAAAGTAATGAGTTCTCCTCGTTCCCAAGTTGCACTTGGTTCTTCCGAGTAATCGAAAAATGCCATTCTCGCGAATAGGGTGGGCGTCTCGCCTGCCGTGGGAGGCATCCTGCCTCCCACGCTCCGGTTCGCCGAGGGCAGGATGCCCTCGGCGGCAGGCGAGGACGCCCACCCTACCCGCGACCAAGCGGAGACCGATCAGTTATCATCCGGATGGCGGGGAAATGTTTTAACTCAACAAAAAAGCCCGTCCATTGCGGGACGGGCTTGTTGTTAGGGTTTCGCGGGAATCTTTTCGCCTAGTAGCGGTAGTGATTGGGCTTGTAGGGGCCTTCGACGGGAACGTCGAGGTAGGCGGCCTGTTTCTCGGTGAGCTTGGTGAGCTTGACGCCGATTTTTTCCAAGTGCAAACGCGCGACTTCTTCGTCGAGGATTTTTGGCAGGACATAGACACCTGGTTTGTAGATGTCTTTGTTTTTCCAGAGATCGAGGGCAGCCAGGGTCTGGTTGCTGAACGAGGCGGACATGACGAACGAGGGATGGCCGGTGGCGCAACCTAGGTTGACGAGACGACCTTCGGCGAGCAGGTAGATGCTGTTGCCGTTCGGGAAGGTGTATTTATCGACCTGCGGCTTGACGTTGAGGTGCTCGATGCCGGGGTAATTGGCGAGCTTATCGACTTGGATCTCGTTGTCGAAGTGGCCGATGTTGGCGATGATGGCCTGATCTTTCATCTGGGAAATGTGTTCCAGGGTGATGACATCGACGTTGCCGGTGGTGGTGACGTAGATGTCGGCGCGACCGAGGGTTTCCTCGATGGTGGTGACTTCGTAGCCTTCCATGGCGGCTTGCAGCGCGTTGATGGGGTCGATCTCGGTGATAATGACGCGGGCGCCCTGGCCACGGAGGGATTGGGCGCTGCCTTTGCCGACGTCGCCGTAGCCGATGATGACGGCGACTTTGCCGGAAATCATGACGTCGATGGCGCGGTTGAGTCCGTCCACGAGCGAATGGCGGCAACCGTAGAGGTTGTCGAATTTCGATTTGGTGACGGAGTCGTTGACGTTGAACGCTGGGACTAACAGGGTTTGTTTTTCCTGGAGCTTATACAAGCGATGGACGCCGGTGGTGGTCTCTTCGGCGACGCCTTTCCAGTCTTTCACGATTTCGTGGAAGATGTAGGGGTTCTCGGCGTGGACTTTTTTCAGGAGAGCCTTGATGACGGCTTCTTCGTGGGCTTCGCTCGGGGTGTTGACCCAGTCGGAGCCGTCTTCGAGTTCGTAACCTTTGTGCAGGAAAAGGGTGACGTCGCCGCCGTCGTCGATGACGAGTTGCGGGCCTTTGCCTTCTTTATTGACGATGGCCTGCCAGGTGCAATCCCAGTATTCTTCGAGGGATTCGCCTTTCCATGCGAAGACGGGGATGCCGGCGGCTGCAATGGCAGCGGCGGCCTGGTCTTGCGTGGAGAAGATATTGCAGGTGGCCCAACGCACGTCGGCACCCAGGGCGACCATGGTCTCGATGAGAACGGCGGTCTGGATGGTCATGTGGAGGGAGCCGGTGACGCGGACGCCGGCGAGCGGTTTGCCCGGTGCGTAACGTTCGCGGATGGACATTAGACCGGGCATTTCCTGCTCGGCGATGTCGATTTCTTTGCGGCCCCAATCGGCCAGGGTGATGTCGGCGACTTTATAGTCGAGAACGGCGGGTGTGCTTAATGTTGTGCTCATGTTTTGTTTTTTGTTTTGTTGTTTTTTTGTTGTCCACAGATTTCACAGATTTTCACAGATTGTGGAAAAGGATTAGAAGGATGCATGGCTGTTCGACTGAGGCGCGGAACCGAAGACCAGGCGTTTATATTGCAGGCTTTGTGAACCAAAGTTCAAGAGAAGGCCGCGATGGAAGCCTGTGGCTTTCAATTCGTTGAGAAGTTGAGATTCATGAGCCTTGACCAAACTTTCGACTGCCTTGGTTTCTACAAGAAGGTCATTGTAACAAATAAAATCGGCTCGATAGGCGCATGTGAGGAGATGATTTTTGTATCGAATCTGAAGATTTACTTCTGCCTTGAAGGGGATGTTTCGAGCTATGAATTCAAGTGCCAATGATGATTGATAGACCACTTCAAAAAATCCATGACCAAGCTCGCGATGAACTTCCATCGCCGCTCCAATAACTGCATGGCTTTCAGGGTCTTTTATCATTTTAAAATCTGTGGAAATCTGTGGAAATCTGTGGACAAAGAATTGTTAGACAAGTTTTTTTAGGGCTTCGGCTTTGTCGGTTTTTTCCCAGGTAATGTCGGGGTCGTTTTTACCGAAGTGACCGTAGTTCGTGGTTTTGCTGTAGATTGGGCGGAGTAAATCGAGCTGGGAAACGATGTCGGCAGGTTTGAAACTGAAAGTTTTGAGGACGGCGGCGAGGATGTCTTCGTCGGAGGCGGTGCCAGTGCCGAAGGTATCGACATAGACGCTGACGGGTTGGGGATGTCCGATGGCGTAGGCAAACTGCACTTCGCAACGTTGGGCGAGGCCGGCGGCGACGATGTTTTTGGCGACGTAACGGCCCATGTAAGCGGCGCTGCGATCCACTTTACTGGGGTCTTTGCCGGAGAATGCGCCACCACCGTGACGGCCCATGCCGCCGTAACTATCGACGATGATTTTGCGTCCGGTGAGGCCGGTGTCGCCCTGGGGTCCGCCGACGACGAATTTACCAGTGGGGTTGATGAGAAATTGGGTGTCCGGGGTGAGCATGTCGGCTGGGAGGACTTTTTTGATGATCTCCTCGATGCAAAATTCTTTGATTTCCGCGTGTTCCTTGCCCTCGGCGTGTTGAGTGGAGATGACGACGTTCGAGATGGAAACGGGTTTGCCATCGACGTAATGGACGGAGACCTGCGATTTCGCGTCGGGGCGCAACCAGTTGGCTTCGCCAGACTTGCGGATGCGGGTGAGTTCGCGGCCCAGATGATGAGCAAACATGATCGGGGCAGGCATGAGTTCGGGGGTCTCGTCGCTGGCGTAACCGAACATCAGGCCCTGGTCGCCGGCGCCTTGTTCGGCAGTTTCCTTGCCATCGGCGGCGGCGGCATCGACGCCTTGGGCGATGTCGGGGGATTGCGCGGTGATGATGTTGGTGATGAACACTTTATCGGCGTGGAAAACGTCGTCGTCGTTGACGTAACCGATTTCGCGAATGGCATCGCGAACGATTTTATTGATGTCGAGAAAAGCGCTGGTGGTAATTTCGCCACCGACGATGACGATATTCGATTTGACATACGTCTCGCAGGCGACGCGGCTATTTTTGTCGTTGATGAGGCACGCGTCGAGCACGGCATCGGAAATGGTGTCGCAAACTTTGTCGGGGTGACCTTCGCCGACGGATTCAGAGGAAAAAATGTAATGACGGGACATATTGGGTGGGTTGATAATTTACGGATTCGATTCGCCGATAGCGTATATCAACGAATCATGATACGATGATATAAACCCTTTAGATTCATGCCGTCAACCTTAAAAATTCTTCGTGTGCTGGTCGATCCGACCCGGCTGCGTCTGTTGCGGCTTCTCGGGCAAACGGAATTGACCGTGGCCGAAATGCAGGAAATTCTCGCCATGGGGCAATCGCGGATCTCGACCCATCTGGCGCAATTGCGTCAGGCCGGCTTGGTTGTGGATCGGCGCGCGGGGAAGAATATCCACTACGGATTACCGACGGATTTTACGCAACGCGCCTGGTTTCCCTTATTGGAGGAAAGTGCGCACGAGATCAGTGAGACAGCGCGGGATGATCGGGCTTTGGGGTTGGTTTTGAAGAAGAGACAGGATACGGCCCGGGAATATTTCGATCGATTGGCGGGGAAATTTGGCAGGAGTTATTGTCCGGGACGATCCTGGCAGGGTTTGTCGCATTTATTGCTGACCCTGGTGCCGAGGGTGGTGGTGGCCGATCTGGGCGCCGGGGAGGGCACGCTTTCCCAGTTGCTGGCGCGTCGGGCGGAAAAAGTGATCGCGGTGGATAATTCGGAGAAAATGGTGGAGTTTGGGTCTGAAGTGGCGAGGCAAAATGGGTTTGCCAATTTGGAATATCGATTGGGCGACATTGAAGCGCCACCGATTGAAGCAGGCACGGTGGATTTAGCGATATTGAGCCAGGCTTTGCATCATGCCAGTGCGCCCCAGAAAGCATTGCAGGCAGCTTTTACACTGTTAAAACCGGGCGGCCGGCTGCTCATTCTGGATCTGCTGGCACATAATTTTGAACAAGCGCGGGACCTTTACGCCGATCTCTGGCTGGGTTTTGGCGAGGCGGAGTTACTAGAAATGCTGGAGAAAGCCGGCTTCCGACAAACCGAAATATCCGTCGTGGCCAGGGAAACCGAGTCGCCGTATTTTCAAACCCTGCTGGCCGTGGGATCGAAAGATCTTTAACCAAATACACAGGGCTAGTCACTTGCTCTGGAAGCTGTTGAAACCAGCCTCGAACATGACGAAGTCCGGGAATTCCTTTGCATAGTTGGTTGCAATGGCTTGTTCGAGCGTCTGCCCATCGATCAGCGCATCGACCAGGGCAACGAATTGCTGGTTGGACCCTTTCGACATCAGAAATCTAACCAATTTTTCTCCCGTTCGATACAGTCGGGCAATGTCGCGCAAATCCTCGGGATATTTATCCAAGGCAACTAATTCCTCCAACGTCATATCGGCTTGCTCGAGTTTATTTTGGAAACGTTTCAACAACTGATTTTTCCGATCTGCCACAGCGGCACTGCCCATGTATTCGGAGAAACCCTCGTTCAGCCATACGGGCCAGCGGCGTTCACGATAAATGCGGGCAATGACGGCGTGCGTCGTCTCATGCGCCAGCGTCTGCGAATCGAAATCGCCACTGTCTTTTCCCCGCACATTGAGAAAAAGCTCATCGCCATAGGCAAAACTGCTCATCCAGGGCGGCATCCCGGTTTTACTAAGGAACCCCTCCCATTCTGCCGCATCTTCAAAAACATAGATGTGCGATTTTTTTGCCACTTGAGCTGGAGTCGCACCTAATTGTCGCACGACGAAGGCCAGATTGTATTCGATCTCGCGGGCGACTTTCCGAGCCTCGGTCGCCCTGCGATAATGCAGGAAAAAATGCGGCGTCTCGGCGACTTTCCATTTGTCCGGAAAAATTTTCAAAGCCGACTGCCCACGCTCGGAGATGCCTTCCTGCGGCACTTGCCCCCGATCAATTTCCACAAGTTTCGTATCCCGGGGTGGCTCGGATTGCGCATGACCACCAGCCAGACTTGCCAACACTAGGAGCGCAACAAAAGCCTGGACGGGTGGAATCATTTTTGTCTGTGTGAGGATTGTTAGCTAATCGCTGGGCAGCATCACCCATACGTCCGGCTTACCGATATTGCAATGCACCGCACGATTGAGCAGGGAAAGCCCCATCCAGGAAAGATAAATGGCATAGCGGGCGGCATGCCAACCCCCGAGCCAGCCAACCGGGCTTCCCCAGCGGGCTTTGCGGTTGCTAACACTCGGCACGGGATGGAATATCGTCTCCACCAGCCCACCGCGCGACTCCTCCCCCGCCTGCGATCCGTCATATTTAAGGTAGTAGGCAAAATCCTCCCGGCTCACGCCGCGCTGATGCAAGGCATGATCGCCCGCAAACACCGCAGGCCGGCTGAAACTTGGTAATGTTAGCAACCCCAGAAAGGACCAGAGCGTAAACCAGAACGAAAACTCCACCAGCCACGCCAGCGTGCCGGGCGGGTGGCTGGCAAATTCCGAAATGAGCACCACACCGATAAGGTTGAAAGCCAGGGCAATGATCACGCCAGATTGAGGCAGCCCCATCTCGCGCAAATACCCCCGGCGACGTTCATCCATGAGCCGTAATTTCTGGCCGCGTCCGCTCACCACCATGATTTTTTGCAACCCCGGAAATCCGACGATTCCGCCCGTAAACGCTTCGTCGCGCGATTTCCAGATCCAACTGCCGCGCGATTGAAACCCTCCGATGATCCAGGCCACAGGTTGCTGCGTGACCAGCAGGAGCAACATACCAGCGAGAACGATCCACATGAGGTGCGCATGGTAATTTAGCAAGATTAGAGCGATTAAAACCAGGATAAAACTTTGCATTAGAACGCCACGTAACCATCCGGTGATAAAATCGCTGAAGCTGCCGTAAAAACGCCGGAATCTTTTCGGTAAAAGATAGCCCCCGACCCAGTCGAAGGGAGCCTGCAAGCCGATGTATCCCAGAAAAAACAAGGCAAAAGGGGTCACCATTTTTTTCCAAGATGCGGGCTCGGTTGGAAAATAAGTCCCCGGCCAGTCGCGATACAGGCCGTAGGCCACCAGGCAGACCCAGAAGCCGACATTGGCCATTCCCAGAAAAAGGCGGAGGCGGGCATAAGGCAGCGTTTGATCGTGTGACATGGTTTTTCTATGCGGGTGGACGTTATCCAAGGCAACTGATTTTCTTTTTAAAAGGGCAAAAACTCTATGCCGGTCGCTTCATCTCGAATTGATCCCGCGTGCGACAATACCAATGAGGCGAGGCCATGCGCCCGATCACGGCATAATTCCCGGAAATCACACGCTCAGTTTGCGGATCGATCAATGCATCGCGCACGTGAAGACGTTTTACCAGACCGACGATCACCCGGTTGTCGCCGATTTGAAGAGTCCCCCACTCGGCGCATTCGAGGCTTGCGGGCGACTCCGCAATCCGGGGTGGTTTGACCACCGACGAGGGGAGCACACTCAGACCGGCATGCTCGATTTCGCTCACTCCCGGGGGCAACGAAGCTGCGCAAAGATTCATGGCTTGGGCGATTGCTTCATCGACGAGATTGACGACGAATTCGTGGTTGAGACGAATATTTGCCGCAGTGTCTTTTGGCATGCCATCCTCACGATCACCCGGTGCCATCGCAATAATCGGCGGATTTGCACCCAGCACATTGAAAAAACTAAACGGAGCCGCATTGACCACTCCGTCGGCATCGAGCGTGGTTACCAGGGCGATGGGGCGTGGAGTAACCAGAGAAGCCAGCAAAGCGTAAGCACGACTAAGATGTTTGCCTTCAAGATCGAATTCCATGCCACAAGATTGCGGTCCGCAGCCGAAAAGGTCAATCGGAGACCTCGGTGGGGCTGAAAAGTCAGGCGTGTAGTTTTTCCCTTTTTTAAAAGCCCTGGCTGACCGCAGAAAATGACTTGACTTAAGAATACTATTAGCTCAACTAATAGTTCATGTTTCGCTTCGCAGGCAATTTTCTTACAATCACCGCACTGGTTTTCATGTGCGGGATGCATTTTGCCGTCCTCCAATTGATCGCCGCCGCACAAATGGTTGTCGCCTATTCCGAGGGTAGCACCCTTACAGCAGCCATCGCCGCCACCATCGGGGGCCAGCGTCCCTGCGCCCTTTGCAAAAAAATCCGCAAAGGGCGGGCCGAGGAAAAGAAAAAAAATGTCGCCATTGGCCAGACCGAGAAAAAAGCTGAGATCTTCCTAACATCAGCCGCCCTCATTCGGGTGCCCTCCCAAAGCGCCATACTCTCTTACGCGGAATACCACGTCGTTTCCGCCTTTCGCACCGACTGCCCCTTGCTGCCGCCGCCTCGAAGGGTCTAGGCTGCATCTGGCAATCTCGCGCCTTTGCGCCTTTTCATCAGCCGGTTCCAGGTGTCTTTCCGACCTGTTGAAAGCTCCCGATAAGTCCAATACGATGGATCTATTCGTTGGATCCCTCCCCGATCCCCTCCCCCCAAGGGCATCATCCCTATGCAAGCACACCCACACACGCGCGTCGCTTCCGGCGGTGATACCTGCCCGCCGCCGGGGACGGCAACCGGCTTTACATTCCCTGCCCTTGATCTAACCACACGCTTGCAACGCCGTGCCAGGCCATCCGTTTGTGAGAGGGAAATTTCCGTGATACTTTCGATTCCAGCTTAAATATTAGCCCGGATGGCACCCTCATTCGCGAGGCGAGGACAGGAGTTTGCGACCGTGGTCAATCACGGAAAGCTTCCCGGTCCCGTTGGGCGCGGTCATCTGGGTTTCTTACCCGGTTCCCGTTCCGGTTTCGGCCTTAACGCACAGCACACGGGAGCGAAAGCCTTCCAGACAGCCGGGTGAACGCGGTTTTAGGGATGGTTTTCGATTGATAACGCGGTTTTAGGGGCTATGGGAAAGGCTTGAACGGCGAGTGCTCTTTCAATGCCAATGAATCCTTTGCTGCAAGCACAAATTGACGACATCCTGGCCAAGGATGGTTCGATGCAGGCGCAATGGACGGAATTGTTAACCCGAGTCAGTGCGTCTTACGATACATCCGATTGGGAGGCGGTGAAGGCAGCAAAGGCCCTTGATCTGCATCCCGGGCTGACGCTGCGGGCAACGAAACGGGAGGATCGTTTTTATATTGTATTCTGCCGGGGGTGTCTGGTTTTGGAGAATGGGGTGGACGCCGTTGCGCTGGTGGAGTGCGAAGTGGGCGGCCTGGTGCCGGGGAGTTGTCGCAGGAGGTTGCGGGCGGCATTTGAGCGGGCCTGGCTGGGTTTGGAGCAACATTTCGAATGGGAACAGGGCGACAAAAAGCTCGCGATTCACCTGCGCCCAGTGAAGGATGCGAGGGGCGAAATGAGGGAAGTCGCGGGTTTCGTGGAGGATGTGACGTTTGAGCGGGGAGCGGAAAAGGGGTTGAGGGAGTGCAAAAGTCAATTGCGCGCGGCTTTGCAGGACATCCGCAAGCGGGAACTGGAGCAGGAGGAGAGCCGGAGGAGTTCCAAGACAATGTTAAAGCACATCGAGATGTCGCACGCGCTGCAATTACGGGAAACAGAGCGGGCCAATGAGCTGGTGAAAGTGGCCGAATCGGCGAACCGCGCGAAGGGGGAATTTTTGGCGGTGATGAGCCATGAGATTCGCACGCCTCTCAACGGTGTGATCGGATTCACGGACATCCTGCTGGATACGCGGCTGGAGGCGAGCCAGCGGGAGGCGGTGGCGACGATTCGTAATTGCGCGGATTCGTTGTTGCTATTGATCAATGACATCCTGGATTTCTCAAAAATCGAATCGACGAAACTGGAGTTGGAGCATGTGACGTTCAATTTACGGGATTGTCTGGATGATGCGGCTGCGATGTGCAGCCAGACGGCGTTGACGAAGGGCCTGGAGTTGGTCTGCGATCTGGAAGTATCGGCGTCGGAATGGGTGGTTGGTGATCCTGCGCGGTTGCGGCAGATTTTGTCGAATTTGATTAGCAATGCAGTGAAGTTTACTCCGCGCGGTGAAGTTTTGGTGTCGATTGGAGCCGAAAACGAAGTGGGCGTGGAGCAACGTCTGCGTTTTGCAGTGCGGGATACAGGCATCGGCATTTCCGCAGAGGGAATCGAGCGGCTTTTCAAACCCTTTAGCCAGGTGGATAGCTCGACGACGCGACGTTATGGCGGCACCGGATTGGGGTTGGCCATCTGCATGCGTCTGGTGGAGCTCATGAAAGGGCGGATCGAGGTGGAGAGCATTTTGGGCGAGGGTTCGGTTTTTTCATTTTCCATTCCGCTTCCAGCAGCGAAGCGGCACGATGCATCCGTGATTGCGAACCAATTGGCCGGGTTACGTGTGCTGGTGGTGGATAAAAACCGGACCAATCGGCAGGCCTTAATGCACGTTTTGCAGCGGTGGCGTTTGCAGCCCGTGGAGGCGGACAGCGCGGCTGCGGCTTTGGAGATTTTGCAGGAGTCGAAGGATATCGGGCTGGTCATTCTCGATTACATAATACCGGAGATGGACGGAATGAGTCTGGCGCGAAACATTCGGTTGCACCATTCGGCCGATCAATTGCCGATGATCTTATTGTCTTCGATGAATCTCGCGGATACTGCGACGAAGGCCCGCGCTTCGGGGATTCAGGCAGTGATGCCGAAGCCGGTGCGACAATCGCGATTGGAAGATACGATGATCCGGCTTTTGGCAAAAAATCAACCATCAACGCACCGGGAAACACGTGTGTTGGGCATCCTGGCAGTGAGCCTGGGCGAGGGATTGCCATTAAATATACTGGTGGCGGAGGATCAGGCCGTTAATCAACGCATTATCGATCTCATGCTGAAAAAGCTCGGGTATACGGCCGATCTGGTCAACAATGGCAAAGCTGCGCTGGAAGCGGTGCGATCGAAGACCTACGATCTCGTGCTGATGGATTTGCACATGCCAGAGATGGACGGGTTGGAAGCGGTGCGAGCCATTCGCGATTGGGAAACTGAGCAAAGCAGAAAGCCGCTCCATGTGATTGCCCTCACAGCCGACGCGCTGGAAGGCGACCGCGATAAATGCCTCGCCGCCGGGATGAATGATTACCTGAGCAAGCCCATGCGTCCGAAAGAATTGCATCTGGCATTGCAGAGATTTGCCCAGACCTAAGTAATCGGGCCATTGGCGTGGCAGTTGCTTTATTTAAAGAGTGGGAATTCATACCGGAGCCAGGACAGTGCGTCCCCGAGTCTTTGTTGCTGGGCATCAACGACCCGACGCGGATTCGGCGGTGTCGGCGTTTGTCGCAGCGCAGCTCAAGCAACGCATCGACCCATCGCGGGATTACCAGCCGATTTTACTCGGTGAACCAAACACGCAGACGCGGTGGCTTTTTGACAGGGCGGGACTGCCGCTTCCGCCGGTGCATCAGGACCTCCGCTTTACGGTGGGCGAATGCATGTCGCGCAGCTTCGTCAGCGTCCGGGAAAATGATCATCTTGCCGACGCGTGCGATCTGCTGCACACCACCGTGGGCAGCCTCGTCCCGGTGCTTTCTAGCGATGGCACTCTAGTCGGAGTTTTGAGTGATCGCCTCCCACAAAATCGCTACTTTTATAATTTTAATCCCGAAGATTACCTGGGCTTGCTGCTTCAGCTTCCCGACATCGTTTCCGCGCTGCATTTGCGCCCGTTACGAAGAGGTCTCCGGGTGACGTCGCCAGAGCCCGGTGCTTTTCGCATAGGTAGCACGACTCTTGAAACTGCCGCGAAAACCTGGACCGCCGATGACGTTATCATCCTCGGTCCTTGTCCTGACCTGCTCTCCCTGGCCGCCAAAATAGGCGTTCGAGCGGTCCTGCTTGCGGACTGCGACCACCCCGAAGCCAGAGCTGCGGTCGCTCCACATAAGAAACTTCCAGCCTGGCACTTCGGAGGTTCGATTATGGGCCTGATCGCTCAACTCCCCATGGCCATCCCGGTATCAGTCATTATGAGTCGTGAGTTTCCCACGGTATCACCTGGCCAGTCGCTCGACGACGTTCGCGACCTCGTTACCCGTTCTCCTCATGCGCTCCCCGTGGTGGATGAAAGTGGTAAACTCGTCGGCACCCTTTCCAAAGCCAACCTCTTGGGGGAAAAAAAACGCCTCCTCATCCTAGTCGATCACTTTGAGCGTAACCAATCTGTTCCCGGTGTCGAACGTGCGGAAATTTTGGAAATCATCGATCATCATCGGGTTGGAAACATGGAG
This sequence comes from Chthoniobacterales bacterium, assembly GCA_038225185.1. GTDB lineage: Bacteria > Verrucomicrobiota > Verrucomicrobiia > Chthoniobacterales > DASVRZ01 > DASVRZ01. Next base: position 31,282 of record JBBRFA010000006.1, on the reverse strand, counting down.
ACGTTTCAGCCCGTGCGCGTCGATTGCCGTCCAATCGGGAGCACGGCTTCGATTTTAGCCGCGCAATTTTCCGAGGCCGGTTTGCGTCCTTCGCCAGCAGAAGCCCTCCTTCTGCTCGGCGCACTTATCTCCGACACGCTGCTTCTAACCTCTCCGACAGCGACACCTGGCGACACTGCACTCGCCAAAAGGTTAGCCCGCCGCGCGCGGGTCAACCTGCAAGAGTTTGGGCGCGAAGTCCTTCGTCAGAACGATGAACTCGCCACGGCAAATCCCGATGCGTTGGTGCTGCGCGATCTCAAGGAATTTCAGCATGGCCAGATCACCTACGCTGTAGCACAGATTGAGACAGTCGATCTCGCTATTCTTACGGCTGATCGCCGCGAAGCACTCATGGCGAGTCTCGCGATGGCCCGCCGCCGACTCGGTTACGCTTTTGCCGTGCTCATGCTCACCGATGTTTTCCAGAGTGAGAGCCTGCTGCTTATATCCGATGACGATAGGAAACGCGCCACCGCTCTCGTCGGAGCATCTCCTGAAGGTCATCTTGTCTCCGGGATGGTTTCCCGCAAAAAACAACTCATCCCCATGCTCCTTGTCGCCCTCGATTCCTACGATTCATCCCCAAAGAAAAAATGAACGCCCCCCTGCTTTTCGACCCTTCCACTTTGGCCATGCTGCTCGAACTCGAGGACGGCAATGATCCCTCCGAAGTCCAGTCCATCGTCGAGCAGTTTCGCGAGGATGCGGCTGGCATTTTTTCCGAACTCGCCACTGCCATCGCCACAAACGATCTCGCCGCCACTGCCGCTCAAGCCCATTCGCTGAAGGGCGGCACTTCCCAACTCGGCATGTTACAACTAGCCGAAATCGCCGGTCAAATCGAGGTCAACGCCAGAAATCAGCACCCCGAACCTCTTGTCAGTCTGCTCGATTCGGCCCAAGCCTCCTACCGCGTCTCGATGACCGCACTGGACGCTTTCCTTGCCGCTCCACGAGGTTAGCACTTCGCTTTACAAGCCGAGAATCCGCCTCGATTCGGCGATCAATTCCACTGGGCTGAACGGCTTGGTGTAAAACGCGACGATGCCCAGTTCCGTCGCCTGTTCCCGTGCCTCGGACTGGCCGCGCGAGGTGAGCATGATGATTGGCATTTGCTGCAAGGCGGGATTTTTCCGTAATTCCCGCACGGTGGCGAAGCCATCCATTCCAGGCATCACGAGATCGATCAGCATCAAATCCGCCGGGGTTTCGGTGAGGATTTTCAGTGCCTCCTCGCCACTGCCCGCCATGCGCACAGCGGCACCGGTTTTTTCCAGGGTAAATTGAAGGAGTCGTTGGATGTGTCGTTCGTTATCGACAATGAGGATGAGTTTTTTGTCCATAAAGTTTAGCGAAGAATTTGCACAGCGAGGAGCGTGCGATCATCCGTTGCGGGACTGTCGCCGGAAAATTGGCGGACGTAGTCAAGCATCTCAACGCAAAATTCCGGGTTATCCAAGGCTGCCAGACTAGTGGCTTGTGCCTTCAGCCGGTTCATCCCGAGCATTTCTCCATTGGCACGGTGCACCTCAAAGAGGCCGTCGGTCAAAAACACGATTCGATCGCCTTTTTTCAAAGAAAATTCCTGCGCTTCGTATGAAAAATCCGGCACAATCCCAATTGGAATACCGCCGCCCGAACTCTCCATCGCTGGCAACCCGTTGCCCTGGCAGACAAACATCGGGCAATGCCCCGCATTCGCCAGCAACAAACGCGGTGTTCCCGGTGAGAGGTAGGCCACTTGAGCCGTGATGAACATTTCTACCCGCTCCAGATCGTCCGAAATCTGGCCGTTGACCTCGGTCAGCAACTTCGCCGGATCGGACGCCAGATGAAGTCGCGCATGGATCGCCGTCCGCAAAACCGTCGCCAAGAGTGCGGCGGGCACGCCTTTTCCCATCACGTCGGCCATCACCAGCAGCACGCCACCATCGCCCACGGCCAGCGCCTCAAAATAATCGCCGCCCACCTGCTGCGCGCTCACGCAGACGCCATGCATCCGATAATTTTCGTGAATGGGAAAGCGTTCCGGTAAAAGCGATGCCTGAATCGATGCCGCAATCTCCAGCTCGCGCAAAACGCGTTGCTCCGCCTCCCGACGCCCTTGCAACAAGCTCGTCGTTCGCACAATACCCAGAAAATCCGCCACGCACCGGATTAGACTTAATTCACCTGCCGAAAAATACGGGGCAAACGGCTTCAGCGTCACCACCAGGCAACCGAGCACCGTTGTTTGGAAAAAAATCGGGCAGACAAACACTCCCCCACCCCACCTCTGCAAGGGATCGCTTGCAGGCAATTTCGTGCAGTCCTCCACCGTGAGCGGATCGTGTTTGTGAAACACTCCACACTCCACTGCCACTGTCTCCAGGGGCAGATTTTCCGGGAAATTGAGTTCACCTATTGTTTGCGGTTGCACCAGTCGCAGGGCCGGCTCTCCGGCGGGTTGCAACCGAATGTAAGCCAGATGCCCCCTTACCAGTTTTAGCAATCGCTCCAGTGATCGCGCCAAAAAATCTTCAAACCCAGACGATGTCGCCATCTGCTCGGCAAATCGGAACAACGCCGAGAGCTCCTCGTAACTCCGGCTCAAATCCTCCGCCATCGACTCAATCGTGCTCTCCATCTGCGCCACCTCGCCCGTCTGCCAGGCCGGTTCACCCACCGTTTTTGCGAGTCGAATTCGATGTCCCTCCGCCGTCCGCTCATGCTCGGCGCGATCCATCATTTCCGTCATTAAAAACCCGCCTCTCCCGCTCTCCGTAAACGGATCTTCGGGCAACTCATTCCAACCCGGCTCCGGCACGTAATCCCCCGGATCAGTAATCTCCAAAACGATCTCCCTTCCCTGCCAGTGCCAGCGCAAAATCACCTCCGCCCCTTCCTTCCCCGCGCAGCCGTGCTTGATTGCATTCGCCAGTGCCTCCGCCGTCGCCAGCTCGATCTGCGACCATTCCGCCGGACGCAACCCACGGGCCAGACAATAATCGCGCAGCCGTGTCTGACATTCCTCGATCAAGCCAAGATCGGCAGGAATCCGGCATTCCGCCGACTCGAAATAGAGCGGAGTCGTCATTTCTCAGGTGTTCGTAGTGCCAATCGGATCACATTTCGGAAAAGCATTTGCCGCACCGTATCATTTTCCTGCAAGACTTGATAGGCTGCATGGACCCATTCGTCGGGTGCGGCCACCTCGTGACACCCCTGTAAATCGGCCCAGGAAAAAATACCGGGATGCGCACTCCGCAGACGATCCGCCGTTTCCTGTGGCACGTTAGTCAGATCCTCGTGGCCGCGTGGAAAAATGCCAAACCACCCCATGCGCCCTGCCACCACCAGCCAGAGCCACGGCCAGCGGCGAATCAGGAGCGGCCCGCGTTTGCCCGTTTTTAAATTCTCCTCCAGGCCCGCCGCATCGCGCACCATGCTTCGCGTCCACTTCTGGCCAGGCCAAAGTTTCGCCAGCGGAGCGAGCAAAATCGCCGCCAGCAATGCTCCCAGGCGCCCGACGACTGATACTGGCGACTGACGTTGCGTCACGCTGCCCATGATGAAATTTTCCGCGATATCCACCCGGCAACCGCGCCCGATATCGACCAGGATTCCGCCCTGCGCCACACTGTGATGCAACCGAGTGTTTCTACCCAGATAAGTCCCCGGCGACACCACCGCATTTTGCACCTGCACATTCGCATCCAACACGGAATCCGCCCCGATGAGCGCATCTGGACCCACCCGGCTTCCGAAGCCCACTTGAACCCGTGCTCCGATCCAAAATGGCGGCATCAATTCCGTCCCGGGATGAATCCGCGCCATCGGCCCCACCCAGCCACCGGGCACCATTTCGCGGTCGATCTCCACCCCGCCCGCTGTGCGCCGGGCCAGCCAGTATTTTTGCAACCCCAACCAATGCTCCAGTAATTCCTCCGCAGTCGCCGGCGGGGAAAGGAATTGACCCGGTAAATGATCCACCCGCACCACATCCACAGGGGCAGCGTCATCACGTGGAATAGAAATAATTTCCACTGAACGACTCCAATATCCACCGCCCTCCAGCACCCGTCGAATGTCGCCCGGACGATCCGCCGCAAAGATTCGCACCCCGTTTTCCCCTGTCCGCACCGCCTCATCCATCCAATGCGCGATCAGTGGTTGCGACCCTACCGGCCAGAGCGCAAATGGCAGCGGATTGCGCCAGATCGTGTCTAACGACGAAAAATCGGGAGCCAGCAGAATCAGCATGGTTAATATGCCCCCCGGCTTAACAACACCGCGGGGATTGTCTTTAACAACAACTTCAAATCCAGCCACACACTCTCCGAACGAATATAGGCCACATCCAGCCGCACCTGACCCGCGAAATCAATATCGCTCCGCCCGCCCACCTGCCAGAAGCACGTCAACCCCGGTTTCGCGAGCAGCCGCTGCCGTTCCTGCACGGTGTATTCCGCCACCTCGCGCGGCACCGGCGGACGCGGCCCCACCAGCGACATCTCGCCCGCCAGCACATTCACCAACTGCGGAAGCTCATCGATCGAATACTTCCGAATCCATTTCCCGATTTTCGTAATCCGCGGATCGTTTTTCATTTTAAAAATCACCCCGCCCGCCATTTCATTGGTCGCCAGCAAGGTATCTTTTAACGCGTCTGCATTCAGCACCATCGAGCGAAATTTCCACATCCCAAACGACCGCCCCCGGTAGCCGATCCGCGTCTGCCGGAAAAACAAGGGACCACCATCTTCGATCTTGATCAAAGCCGCCGTCACCAGAAACACCGGCGACAGAAAAAATAACGACCACAATGCGATCACCATATCCAGCGCCCGCTTTAACGCCGCCGAACTTCCCACCACCACCCGCCAGGCCGTGCGCTTGAACCCGAGACGGAGACGCGTCCGCAGACGACCGCCAGTCGTGGTGGTCGCGTGCCAATACTCGGCGATTTCCTGGTCCTGCAAGTCCGGGGTGTGACTCATATCTTTCTTAGAAGCTATATTCACGCCAGATCGTTTTTTGCGGTCAATTACCCTGCGAAAACAGGCATTCTCGTCTCTGGCGCAGGAAAAACTTTTCATTTCCTTGCAAAGAACCTATTTTTGCGAACCATGAACAGCGTCGAAACTCACATCACCGGCACCCAGCTTTCCCTCACCGTCCTGGTTAATCGCCTCGACGCCAACACCGCCCGCGACTTTAAGAAAGAAATCGAGGCTGCCTGGCAACCGGAAATAAGCACCGTGACCGCCGATTTGTCGAAAGTCGAATTCATCGATAGCTCCGGCGTCGGTGCCCTCCTCGGCATCTACAAACGTCTCCCTGCCGGCAACCCCGGCATCCGCCTGCGTGGCGTCTGCCCCGGCGTTCACGCTGTCATCGAACTTCTCCGCCTCCACCGCATCTTCGACATCGAGGCGTAGGATTCTGATTCCAAAAATATTGGGAGTGCGAATAAGGCCGTTCGCAAGGTTTGCAAGGATGGTGCTCTATTTCGTTTTAGGCAGAAGGGGTTTCCACCAGGGTTCGTTGGCGAGGAACCATTGGACGGTTTTGCGGATGCCTTCGGGGAAGGTGTGACGGGGTTCGTAGGTGAGTTCGGTGCGCGATTTTGTGGTGTCCACGGAGTAGCGGCGGTCGTGGCCGGCCCGGTCCTTAACGTAGGTGATAAGGCTCTCGGTTTTTAAGCCGCGAGCAGCGGGGGCGTCGGGGTATTGGGCGGACCATGCGGGATTGGCGGCGAAGGCTTCGTCGATGAGGGTGCAGAGGAGTTTCACGAGGTCGATGTTTTTCCATTCGTTGCAGCCGCCAATGTTGTAGGTCTCGCCGAGGCGCCCTTTTTGCAGGACGAGATCGATGCCGTAACAATGGTCTTCGACGTAGAGCCAGTCGCGAATGTTAAGGCCGTCGCCGTAGATGGGGAGGCTGAGACCGCGAAGAGCGTTGGTGATGCAGAGGGGGATGAGTTTTTCGGGAAAATGATAGGGGCCGTAGTTGTTCGAGCAGTTGCTGGTGGTGACGCGCAGGCCGTAGGTGTGGAAGTAGGCGCGGACGAAGTGGTCGGAGGCGGCTTTGCTGGCGGAATAGGGCGAGTTGGGCTGATACGCGGTGTCCTCGGTAAAGGCGGGGTCGTCGGGGCCGAGCGAGCCGAAGACTTCGTCGGTGGAGATGTGGTGGAAGCGGAGGTCGTGTTTGCGAGCGGCTTCGAGGAGGGTGTAGGTGCCGGTGACGTTGGTGCGGAGGAACGCGCCGGGGCCGGTGATGGAGCGATCCACGTGGCTCTCGGCGGCGAAGTGGACGATAATGTCGATGGCGTGGCCGGTGATGGTGGCTTCGACGAGTTCGGCGTCGCAGATGTCGCCGACGACAAGGGTGACGTCATTTTCGGGAACGCTGAGGCGGTTGCCCGCGTAGGTGAGGGCGTCGAGGACGATGAGTCGGTCTTCGGGATGGGCGGTGAGCCAGTAGCGGACGAAGTTGACGCCAATAAAGCCGGCAGCACCAGTGATGAGGAGGTTTTTCATGAGTTTAGAGAAGGTCGGAAGGTCGGGGAACGCCGGGGCCGAGGTCGCAGCCAGAGGGATATTTTTCACAATCGGCGAAGCTCGGGCCAGCTTGATCTTTCACCGCGACGACGGGCGCGATGCCGATGGGAATGGGCCAGTCGATGGCGAGCGTGGGGTCGTTCCAATGGAGGACGCGCTCGTCCTTGGGCGAGTAATAGTTGCTGCATTTATAATGGAAATCGGAGGTCTCGCTGACGACGAGGAAGCCGTGGGCACAACCCGGCGGGGCCCAGAGACGTTCGTGACCGTCGGAGGTGAGGATGCGTCCATCCCAGACGCCGTAGGTGGGGGAATCTTCGCGCAGATCGACGATGACGTCGAAGATCGTGCCGCTGGAGACCCAGACGAGTTTGCCCTGGGCCTTGCCCTTGACCTGATAATGGAGGCCGCGAAGGACGTATTTCGAGGAGCGGCTGTGGTTGTCCTGCACGAAATCGACGTCGAGACCCATTTTCTGGTAGTTTTTGCGGTTCCACATTTCGAGAAAAAAGCCGCGCTGGTCGCCATAGACATCGGGAGTGAGGAAGAGGGCGCCGTTGATTTTCAGTTTTTCGATTTTCATGGGTCAGGAGGGTTTTAATTTGTCAGGTTGAGGAAGAAATGGGAATGGGATTTGTCGCGACGGCGGGTTTATCGCGGAGGAGACGGAGTTGTTTCCAGCCGAGCCACCCGGCCACCGCGCAGGGAAGGGCAGTGGCAGCGGCGGCCGTGGCGATGGAAACGGCGGTGGTGACGTGGCCTTCGAGGGATTTGACCCAGAAGACGGCGAGCAGTCCGTAAGCTCCGAAGGCGAGGGTGAAGGAGGCGGTCTGGCCGAGCATGACCCAGCGTTTCACGGGCACCCAGGCGAGTAAAACGATATGGGCGGCGACCGATCCGGCGGCGTTGCCGAGGATAAATCCGGGCAAGCCATACCAGCGGTAGGCGGGCACGGCGAGGGCGTAACCGGCAGTGGAAACGAGATTGGCGAAGACGAGGGAATTTGCGTGGCCGAGCGCGAGCGGGACGCGTTCCATCGAGCTAAGCATGATGGAGCACCAGACGTAGATGGCGAGCCAGCGGGAGATTTCGCCAGCGGCCGCGTAGCGATCATCGTAGAGCAATTGGAAGAATACCGGCGCGGTGATGGCAAAACCACAGACCAAAGCTCCGCCCGCCAGCAAGATGAGCGAGCGGGCTTGGAGACTTTTGGAGACGAGCTTTACGGGGTTGTCCTGGCTTTTGGCGAGAATGGGGAAGAGCACGGTATTGCTCAGCCGCGTGGCCACCTCGATGCCAACGCGGGAGAAGGTGAGCGAGATGCTGTAAATGCCGAGGTCCTGCAAGGAAAGAAGCTTTCCGAGAAGGAGCCGGTCGAGGCTATTCGCAAAAAACGCGACTATCGTGCCAAGGAAAATCCAGAGGCCAAAACGCACGAGTTCTTTCGCAGCCGTCGGATCCCAGCGGAACCGGTTGCGGGTGGTGCGGTCGATGAAATGACTCATGACCAGCCGGACGACGCTATAAACCATCCAGCCGCCGACCAGTGCCCAAACGTCGCGTTTCCACCAAGCCCAAAGGATCGTCACCACCACGGAAATCACCTGCGGAATGAGTTCCATCATCGTGAGTTGGGCGATCTTCAGATGACGATTAAGGGTGTAGAGCGAGGTGCTGGCAAAGCCTCCAAGAACGGAGGAAAACCCGATAACGGGAAGGATGGCGAGGAGGTTGTAAGCAAGGGGATCGGTCTTGCCAAAATACTCCGCTGCCGGCCAGGCGAGCGCGCAGGATGCCCCCCAAAGGATGAACCCGCGCACGACCTGGATGGTCCAGGCGGTGTTTAGAAAATCAGGCTCATCACCACGTTTGTTTTGAATGATACTGGGGCCAAGCCCGACTTCGGAAAACATCTGCAAGCCCTGCATAAAGACGCCCACGAGCGCCATGACGCCAAACGCTGCCGGGAACAACAAGTGCGCCAGCACCAGATTGCTTCCGAGCCGGATGACCTGCGCCCCGCCGTATCCGACGATGGTCCACGCGCTGCCTTGCAGGGCTTTTTTCCTGTCGCTCATGCTGGTTAGATCACCCGGGTGACCACAGAAGGGTTAACAGGTTCGGGGGCGAGATCGGTGGCGTGGGCCTTCAGCATCGTCCAGGGATTTTTTTGCAAAACCAGTGCGGCAAGACCACCCGCCGCTAACATCATCAGCGGATTATACATGGCGTTGATCAGGTTATCGGCCATGAAAACCCCCAGAAACGTGGCAAAAGCCGCAGCCGTGGCCACTCTCGCGTCGCCGATGAGCTTGCCCGGCACCCTTAGGAAAAAAATCAGCGGCGCGAGCAATACGCTTGCCGTGAGCGCGGTGAGACCGAACAGCCCGTTTTTACCCAGGGTCAGAATCCACATACCGTCGGGCACGGAAATATAGTCTCCCTCGCTGTTGGTTACGAAAGATCGTTTGTATCCAGCCCAGCCAAAAACAGGGCGCATTTTGGCTTTCTCGATCAGGAGCGATTCGTTGTAAAGACGGTAACCCAGCGACCCGGTGCGTTCCACATTTCCAGTCACTTTCCCGGCCACTTCGATCAGACTTTGCCCGTCCCAAGCCCCGGTGGTCCGAAGATTCATATAAAGAATAGGCATCAACAGAAGTAGCAGTAGCGGCAATCGGGAACGTAAAACCACCGCCGCTTGAAAAACACCCATTCCCAAGAGAAAAAGCAGCAAGGCTCCCGACGACCTCGAAAACACCAGCACGAGGACCAATCCCGCCGCCGCCGGGAACAGCGGAATCTTTAAAAACGGAACCGTTTTGTCCAAAACTTTACGCAAATAAAGCTGGCAGCCGATAAATGCCGCCGCCGCGTTCCACATCGCCAGCTCCAGACCGTGGGCCATGAAAACCGATGGTCGATACCCTTCGCCACGTTTGGTCTGGCTAAAATCATGCGGATACCAGCCATACACCAGGATGTGCATTTGCGGGCTAATGATCATTTCCACCAGGGCCAGGGGCGCAATCGCGAGGCCGCCAATGAACATCGCGATCCCCAGCTCGCGAAGGCCTTCCAAACTTCCAAAATAGAGGCGCCCGATGAAATAGGGCAATCCCCAGCCGAAAATGTTGGCAAGCGCAGCCGAGACACCGTCCCAGGCACCGATGCCATTGGCGACCGACGAACAAAAAGGGGCCGCACACCAGCAAACCATCGGGATGTCGATCCACTTGAAGCGAAACGTTTTGAAAATCTGGGAATCCTTTGCCATCACCGCGAACAAAGCAGCCAGCCCCATCGCATTGCCCTTCGTGTAATCGGGCAGAACCGGAATATCGAACTTTGCCTGAGGCAATAAAATCCAGCCAATCACAAAAATGGCTGCCACTGCCCGGCGCGCAGGATATTTCCCCATCAGCCACTGGCCAAAAGGGATGATGCCGAGCATCGCCAAATAAACCGTGGGACTCATCGTGGTGAAAATCTTCCTTTCCAGTGGGTCTGAAAAGCCGTTAGTATTTCGTTTCTAATATGAACGTCTCCATCGGTATTCTCGCTTACCAGGAAGAGACGCGCATCGGTGCATTGCTGGAGTCGCTGACCGGGCAGACCTTGCTGGCGGATGCGGAGTTTACGACGACGATTCACTGCGTGCCGAACGGGTGCCGCGACAAAACCGCCGGGTTTGCGAGAGCGGGTCTGGAAAAATTGCACCGCAGTGCACCGCACGTCGCTATCGCGGTTCACGAAATCGCCGAACCCGGCAAAGCCAACGCTTGGAACCGCTTCGTTCACGAGTTTTCCGCTGCGGATGCCGACATGCTTCTGCTGCTCGACGCGGACATTCAACTCGGGGAACCCGGCTGCCTGTTGCAAGTCGTGCGCGGTCTGCGAGATCACCCCGGGGCCGTGGTGGCGGTCGATACGCCGGTGAAGGACATCGCTTTTTCCAGCCATCCGAGTGCGCGCGATAAAATGTCGCTGGCCGCTTCTCACATTCAACTCTCCGGCATTCCGAAACTGACCGGTCATCTTTACTGCGCCCGCGCCGGAGCCTTGCGCCGCATCTGGCTGCCACCCGGATTGCTGGTGGAGGATGGATTTTTGAAAGCGATGCTGCTGACCGAGGGATTTTCGCAGCCGGAAAATTCTGCCGGCATCGTTCGAGCCGCTCGGGCCACGCACACCTTCCAGGCGGTGAAGACATTCGCCGAATGGTTTAAACACGAACGCCGCATCTTCAACGGCACAGCGGTCAATATCGCCCTTTTCGAGGTGCTGCAAAAGAAGGGCAGCATCGGCGGACACACCGGGGAATTTATCCGTAATGAAAATGTCCGCGACCCGGATTGGGTGAACGTCGTTGTTCGCAGCCGGCTGCGCGACGGCATTCCGGGCGCGGCAGGGTTCATTCGGGCACCGCTCAGCCAGGCGATGCGTTTGCCCATTGCGAAACGCGTAAAAGCCGTGCCCATCGCCGCTGTCCGCAGCCTGCTGAACGCCGCTGTATTTCTGGCCTGCCGCCAGGATTTGCGGGCGGGGCGTCTGCATTGGTAGGGGAAATTTCATCGGCCTTGCAGTCGAAGCAGTTTGGAAATGAGGGACAATTTCGATTTCCCGTGTAGCGAATGGTAAAACCAGTTGTGGGCAAAGAGGGTTCGAAAAACCGACCAGCTTCGAAGATAGCACATGCAATGAAAACGGCGGTCGAGCAGTTCCAATTTTCCTTCCCGTTGCAAAATGCGATCCAAAGCGACCTGATCCCAAAACGGGTCTTCATCCAACAACGCCTCCTCGAAAATTGGCAGCACTGCTCCGTCAGGCCGAAAAATAAGCACACCGCTATTCAGACCAAAAGGCGGCTTGTCGAGCACGCCGCCGATTTTGCCAGAAGACACTACAGGCAAAGCTGGGGCGTCGTTGGCAATCACGATATCGGAGTCCAGAAAAACGACCTGATCCATCGAGCGCACCCATGCCAAATCATGCAGACAGCATTTTTGCCAGGTGAGTTTTTTGTCCGGCAGCTCGCGGATTTTCTGAGCGATGACGAGCGTTTCGTAGCCGTGCCGTTTTGCATAGGACTCGAAACGTTTGCGGGAGAACTCGTCGAACATCTGCGTGTATTTTTCCCCGATGACGATGGTGACGATGCCTGTTTTCATGTTTTTGGGCTCCGTCTGGCTGCGATGTTAGCTTTGATGGCGGCGGCTCGATTTTTGATTTGCGCATTGAAAAGCTCATGAAAGCGGGTGGCATATTTCTGACCCGTGTGAACCCATCCCAGCACACGTTCGCGCATGGTATTTGGAGAAGCAAAATTAAGCAGCACAGTTATGGCAGGCACACTGCCGGCGGCCAGCCATTCGACCGCACGGCGGGCGGCTGGGAAAGTGGCCACTTCCTGCCTTCCTGTGAGCACGACCACGTCCGATTTCAGGGATGTCTCGTTCGCGAGATCAGAGGTTTCTAACGGCGGCAAATCGAGAACGATAAGATCATACCGAGGGTCGGGATTTTCTAGCATACCGACCAAAAGCGTGCGAGCCCGGAGCGGGTCGCAAGCTGGGTCCCAAGGGAGATAGGATACCTTGTATCCAAGCGGATCTTTTTCTGTCCCCTTCCAAAATTTTTCACCTAAAATGCTCTTCTGCAAGCCAAGGGAAGACTTCAACCCTGGGTGTGGTGTGGGCGCTTCGACATGCAGAACACGCCAGCCATGGTTGGCTAAAGTGCGACTAGCGGCAATCGCAATTGAGGTGTTTCCCGCACCGAAGTGCAGCCCAGCAAAGGCAATGTTTCGTGCATCAGACCTCTCGTGCTCCAGAGAAAGACGCAACGCAAGATCGCGCATGGAAAGCGCTGCGGGGTGCTCTGGGTTATTCATCACCCAATCGGCAAAGCGGAAATCCGCGTCCTGATTCTGAACCCATGGAATGGGCTCCGCGCCTGGCCCGCCGATGGCGGCGGCGATTTCCTCACGGCTGCGAATACGGCCATCGAGAAAATCAAAGACCACACAAAGTCCGCCGACCAGGCCAAAAGTGGCGACGAGGATCATCATACGCAGTTTTCCAGCATTGTTGGTATCAGGTGTCCCGGGTTTCACAGGCATCTGATCGATGGAGACAGGCAGGGGGGATTTTGCTTCCAGCTCAGCATCGTCGATCCGGGTGCTAATGGAGGCGAGACGCTCACGCAACTGGCCGATGCCATAGTTCATATCCTTGGCCAGGAAAATGGCCTCGGAAATTTTTGAGGCTTCAAGTGAGGCGGTGTTGAGTTGATCTTGCAGAAGGCTGGCGCTGGATTGGGCGGCCTCATAGCCATTTTTGGTCTTGGCCACTTCCGTCTCCAGCTCGAACTGGCGCTTTTGCGAGAGATTCAAAATGGTGGCGTCGCCGACCGTTTTTTTGTAGCTGGAGAGATACTCATTCATCGAGGCCATGCGAGCCTCGACATATTTCCGATCTGGGTTATTCGGCGTGAGGCCGTCGATGTTCGAACGTAGTTCCTGGGATTTTCCATAAGTCCATTGCTCGATTTGGTTAATGCCGAAATTATCCGTGACCCGTTCCTGGGCGAACGGCTCCAGGCTGAATTTTTCCAGGTCACGCTGGTCGGCGAGCGCCTTGGTGTAAAGGGCCTGTTTCTCGACAGCGAGAGCCACGGCCTCCCAATAAAGGCGCTGGATGACCTCGACCTTGCCAAGATGCGCGGTGTAGGCGTCATGAAGAAACGATTTGTTATCGACCGTCTCGGCGAATTTGAGAATGCGGGTTTTTTCCTCCCCTGCGCGGCCAGTGATCTTGTCGCGTTCGCCATGGAGATAAGTGAGGCGGGATTCGTATTGACGCTCCTGTTCGCGGTGAAGCTTGGTCACAAGGCTCTCCATGACGGCAGAAAGCATCTCGGCGAGTCCCTCTGGATCCGAGTCTTCAAGCGAGACCTGGATGAGATAGGTGCGATCCATTTCCCGAGTCCTCATGCGGGAGAGAAGACTGTAGGCGGCACGGTCAATGTTAGGGGCATTAACAATGAATTTGGGACGTTTCGCGACGGGAATACTCTCAATGGCTTCGCGCAAAATTCCCACATCGCTGAGACGGATGGCGAGGGTTCTTTGGAAATAGCCCACGTCGCCCTGGATGACGTCGCGCACGCCGCCATTGATCATTGGTTCCTTGATAGGTTTGATGAGCAAGGTGCCCTCCACACGATAACTACTGGTGGCAAATGGAGAAACTAACACGACCAGAATAAGGGCAATCGGAATGCAGATGCCCAGAATCAAGGGGCCTCGCCGCCAGAGAAAATCGAAGATGCGGAATGGCTTCGCTTTTTTGGCATTTTCCAACAATCCACGTTGCAAGGGAGCTTTGCGAGGCGGAAGGGGAATGGCGGATGGAGGCAGTTGGCTCATCAGTTTGAGTTTGGTGATGCTGGCGACGAGAAGAGACCCGTGGTGTAGAGCGAGTCGACGTTGGAGAGGGCGTTTGCGGTGACGCCGGCTGTGGTGAAGAAAGGCGCGAGCTGGGTCATGAAGTAATTGAGTTTACCCAATCCGGACTCCGGGACATAAATGAGGTCGCCGTCGCGGAGGACGTAGTTTTTGCGGAAGTCGCCGCGGCTGATGATTTCCTTGAAGTTAATGCGCTCAACGACGCCTTTGCCCTGCGACTGGCGGATGAGGAAGATATTACTGAGGCTGGCATTTTTTCCGGGGCCGCCAGCATTCATCACCGCGTCGAGCAGGGTTAGCTCGGAACGGAGGGGCACGACGCCAGGTGTGCGAACCTCGCCCAGCACATAGGCGAGTTGATCCTCGCTTTGGGGAATAAAAATAACATCGCCGTTTTGCAGGCGGGCGTTAAGCGCCATGTTGCCGCGTTCGAGAAGCTCCTTGAGGTCGATCCACATGACGAGTCCGGAACCGCGCACGATCATGCAACGGCTAAGAAAGGATTTCGACTGGTCGGCAGGCAGACCGCCCGCGAGGGAAAGTGCTTCCAACAAGGTGCCGGGACCCTGGAAATTAACGGCACCGGGATTTGCCACCCGACCGAGGACGAAGACGCGGTTGTTGTTATAGGATTTCATCACCAACGTCACTTCCGGTGCATCGTAGAAGGCTTGCAGACGACCGCTAAACGTCGCCGTCGCTTCAGAAACGGTCTTACCCCTGATATTAACGATGCCGACACGAGGGAGAGCAACCTGGCCATCCGGGGAGACTATGATTTCCTCGCGGGACACATCTTCTCGTCCCCGGACGAGGAAAGCAAAACGATCTCCCGGGCCTAGGCGGTAAGCGTTGTCGATTTTAGCGGATTCAGATTTGAGCAAATCGCTGGGAACGAATTCCTTCGAGGAACTCTGCAGTTCGGTGGTGAAGAATTCGCCGGGCTTTAAGTTTTTCACCGGGGTGTAGGCCGACTCCGGCTTGAGAGGAGCGTAAACACCTTGTTTCACCGCAGTTCCGGTGCAACCCATAAGGCAGACCATCGTCAGAATCGAGACTAGAAATTTGTGGAGAGTCTTCATGGTAAGGTCAGGAAACAGCGATCACGCGCGATGCGGCGGTAAGATCGAGTTCCTCGGTGGCGCGGTGTTTGCCGGCGAAGAGACAGCGCGATTGGTAACGATTTAGGAAGCTGCGAAAAGCCAGATCGTTATAGCGCGGTTTTTTTTGCAAAAGACTTTCCACATAGCCCCACCACATGGCGAGGCCACCCAGCAAATATGGCGGATGCCAGAGTCGGAAAGTGGCACTGGCCGTCATGTAGAGCAATCCGGTTCCCATGAAATACTGGCCGTAGCCGTGGCGTTTCCGACCGGTAAAAATGCTTTTCTGGCTGGACCCCATCGGTCGTAGATGCACGAAGCGTAGATCGGCATCGTCCCAACTGCACGCAATCCATCCCAGCATCCGGCAGCGGTGGCAGTCGATGCCGTCCCACATCACTTCACGAATAAACCCGCCAATTTCCTGAAAGCAGGTCGTGCGGTAAAATTTGGTCATCCCGACAGACATCTCGTCGCCGCATTTTTCGCTGACCAGATGAGGTGGCTCCCCCTCCTCGAAGTAAGGTTTGCCACTGCAAGTGCCCAGCCGCGGATTGGCAATCATGCGTTCGATAAGGATCTCGAAGTAACGCGGCGGCAGGTCAAGATCGAGGTCGAATTTGCAAAGATAATCGAACTCCGACAGATCGATGGTTTCGAGTCCCGCATAAAAAGCATCGACCACACCGGGGCCGACTGCGCGGCGTCCGCGATCATCCCGGCGAACAATTTTCATGGACGGATTGCTTGCGGCATATTCGGCAAGAATGGCTGGAGTTTCATCTGACGAACCATCATCCACGACCACCCAAAGAGCGGGCGGGATGGATTGGTTCAGCACGCTTTCAATGCAGCGACGAGCATATTGGGCCTCGTCGCGGCAAGGGGTGATCAGAACGTAACGTTGCTGGTTGGGTGTCATGATGTTAGTGCAAATTCAATTCGAGCCAGATTGACGGTGGAGGAAAATTCCTCGATGACACGGGCGCGGCCATTTAGCCCGAGTTCTTGACGGCGGACGGGATCAGCGGCGAGTTCTGCGAGCACATCGGCGAGTTGTTCGGCGTCGCCGGGTGCGACCAGGCATCCCGTTTTTCCATCCTGAACCAGCTCGCGAATGGTTGGTAAATCACCCGTTACGACAGGAATTCCCCCTGCCATTGCCTCCATCAGCACAACGGGAATTCCGTCGCGATCGCCATCTTCAGCGACGCGGCAGGGCATCACGAAAATATCGGTTTCCGCTAGTAATGCGGGCACTCGCGGATGATCGACGCTTCCAATAAACTTAATGCAATGCAAACCCGTGGCCTGGGCTTCCAGGCGTTGTCGTTCGGGGCCGTCGCCTGCGATAATGCAGTGGACCGGGATGTTGCGAACGAGAAGTTCTGCCGTGGCAGCGATCAGCGCGTCAAAACCTTTTTTGGGAACGAGGCGTCCGAGTCCTAACAAGCGAATCATATTGCCCGGAGAATGGCCGACGATTTTTTCAGGAATCTCCACCCCGCAGCGGATGATTGGATACTCCGCATCGGGGCGCTTGCAAATGGTGTTATACCACTGCCGATGCCATTCGCTAATGCAGGCGACGAAGCGGGCGCGGCGTAGTTTTTCTTCCAATAATCCGCGTTCGCGAAACAAATCCGCCGCATGTCCGGTAAAGCTGAATGGAACGCCCAAAACAGCGGCTGCCATCATCCCGACTGTTGCCGGGGCGTGCGCCATATGAACATGCACAGCGGTGATTCTGCGATTGGCAACCCGGCGGACGAGCGCCAATGCAGCTAGATATTGAATCGGAATTTTGCAGCGTGCAGCCAGTCCGAGGTCAGAGGCCAGAAACACATCGCGGGTGGCAGTTAGCAAAGCCTGGATCGCTCGCAACGGGCTGGCCAGCAACGTGAGAAAAGCATCAGCCAAAATCTTTGGAATGCCAGCCGGATACACCGTCACCGATTCTGCGGCCAACGCGTCAGCTTGCTCGTCTCCAAGGTTGGATTCAGATTGGTAAAGCGAGGCCACACTTACCTTCATGCCTCGTTCACGGAGACCGAGAACTTCACGATAGACGAACGTTTCCGAGCGTTTCGGCAGATAGGAACTGAGGTAAAGTATATGGGGCTTCATTCCGCACCGCCTTTCCTGGATGGCAAAATTCGCGCCGGATTTCCCACAGCGGTGGCACCGGGAGGCACATCTTGCAGAACGACGCTCATGGCCCCGATTTTCGCTCCGTCGCCTATTTTAATCGCACCCAGCACTTGCGCGTAGGCACCTAGTTCCACATTGTCTCCAAGCACGGGCGAGCCACCATGTTCGGTGCGATTGCCCAAGGTCACCCCCTGGCGCAACGTGCAGTTCGCTCCAATTTTGGTGTTGGAATGAACAAAGATATTCCCGAAATGATGAATCCTCAGACCTGGACCGATTTCCACGGCTTTGGTGAAGCTCACCCCGGTGATGGTTTCCACGATGCGAAAGAGCAGCCAGTAAAGACGATCCCCCGTTTTTTTGCGAAAACCGTCTGGCAGAGCGTCGTTGCGACGTCCGAAACGATAGACTGCGATGGCCCAAAGCGACTGCTCGCGGACCCAGGCGGATTCCGGGTAGCGGGCACGATCCTGTTGAAAGTAAGGGTCGGTGCTCATTGCTTGTATTCGATGATGCGGGCGGTGCGTCCGGCGGCCTGATCGGCAGCGTGTTTGCGAAGTCCGAAAAATTGCGGCCACTTGGCTAACATGGTGAAAATTCCGTAAAAGCCAGCGGTCAGGAAATCGGCGCATCGCCGACGCGCCCCCAAGGCAATTTTAGCCATTTGCAGACTCCATACTCCAACGATGAGCAACAAACCCGCGAGGATGATGACGGGCTGAAAAGTGAGCGCCGCAATGGCTAGAAAAAACAAGGTTCCAAAAATCCAGCGACGCGCGCTCTGGACCTGCCCGGCAAACAAAACATCCCTACCCGTGACACCTGCTGCGACCATTCGCAGAGCCACATCGACCGCGCCGTAGCCTCCGCGTAGATGGCGTTTCCACCATTGACCGAAGGTAAGCATGTTAGCGTCGTGCCACGTCATGTCGTGGTCAATCCGCCAGACTTGTCCGCCAGCACGACGGAGGCGTTGGCATAGCTCAGGTTCCTCACCCGCGATGAGCGCCTCATTGAAACCGCCGGACTGCTTGAGCGCGGACAAACGCATCAGGGAATCTCCACCGCAGGACCTTGCTTCGCCGACGGGCGTATTCCATTCCACATCCATCAAGCGATTGTAGATGGAGCGTTCTGGAAAACGTTCCCGGCGGCGTCCACAGACCACGGCAACCTCAGGATGCGATTCGAGGAAATCCACGGCGGACTCGAGCCAGCCTGCGATTAATTCACAATCGCCATCGATGAAATGCACCAGCGTCACTTCTGGAAATTTTTCATGCAACTCCTGCCAGCCGGCATTGCGTCCCCGGGCCATGGTGAAGCCTTGGGCAGTGTCGAGTTCCAACGCCACGGCACCGCTTGCGCGGGCAAACTCCACGCTGCCATCGGTCGAGCCGGAGTCCACGTAAATGACGGGCGCGCTGACCTCCTTGAGCACGGTCAGGCAGCGACGAAGACGCTCGCCCTCATTCCTGCCAATCGCCACAAATCCGATGGAGGCCGTCATGATTGACCTTCTGTTAACTCACGAAAAAATTCCGCGTAAGTGGCCGCGATTACCCGCCAGTCGAAACGCTTGCCGGCCAGTTTCACGCGACCTTCCAGAGAACCAGGGCCACTTCCGGCGACAGCGTTTTGCAATGCGGTGGCCACGAGGTCCAAATTGGCCGTATCGACCAATGAAGCCTGGCCGTCGAAAGTCCAGCGCGTCACCTCCCAGTCGTGCGTGATGACTGGCAGACCTGTGGCCAGTGCCTCGATATAGACATTGGCCGAAGCCTCGCCCCGGCTCATGTGCAAAAATAGGTCCGCAGCCCGATAAAGCGCGGGCATTTCCCAGCGTGGAACGCTGACCATGCGAAAACGATCCCCCATTTTTGCCTCGCCGAGTTCGCGCACTGCCTGACGCAGTTCTCCGTCGCCTGCGATGACTAGATTCGCCCCCGGCACGCGGGAAGCGGCCGCGATGCCTTCCAGCGGATATTTGCTGGCGATCAACGCACTCACCATCAGAATCAGCGGGCCGTTTTCCGGCAGGCCAAGCTTGGTGCGCCCGGTATTTCCAGGAAAAAATTTGCGAGGATCGACTCCGTTGGGAATTAAGCGACTGGGAAAACGTGAAGCGTGACGCGCAAAATACTGATTATTCGTGCAGACCAAACCGTCGCAGCCAAAAAAACGATACTCCGCAGTGCGTGCCCCGACCATCCAATCGCCATTTTGCGTCACAAACACGTGAGCCGGACGTTTTCCTCCCGACTTCCGTGCCCGCAACAACCCGTTCGTAAATGGGAAATTTGCCGTCACTGTCACGTCGTATTCCTTAGGGCGATAAACGCGCAGCATATTGGCCGCAAACGTCGCATCCTCATAGGAATAATGACTCCGAAAAACGGGCAACCCTGGCCATTTTTCAAATTTCTCCCTCGGCACCCGCGGAACGTGCATAAATTGATAAGGATCGTCCGCCCGCGCTTCGCCTCCGCCCATTACGGTCACTTTAAAACCCGGAATGCGCGCCACTTCCGCAGCGACAGATTCAAACGCCGTTTCGGCACCGCGATTGACGCAGTGCAGTCCCGGCAGAGCGAAAAGGACGCGGGTGGTGGTTTTTGACATACAAATTTTACAAGTCTTTCACGTATGAGAAAGCATTTACCGCACCGCATCCGCCTTATTATCATGTCTGCGAAAGCTTTTTAAGAGAACAACCCCCAAAGTCTTCAAGTCGCCAGATTCCCGAGTAGCTGGGAAAGTCCTTCGCGCATGTCCATGTATTTTTGCGTGCCTTTCTGACCCCGAAGCCAAAGCCACGCTGTTCGCGCGGCAAACACGGTCACGTAACATCCGCGCACCCACCCTTCCGCGAGCGGTCCGTAACATTTCCGCTGCGTCATTAGCCGCGCTTTCCAAGTGTAAAGATCGCGGGTCCGGTTACGCACCCGGGTCGAGTCGGAGGAGGCGCCTCCCAGATGCGTCGTTTCTCCGATGGGATCGAAGCGAATGCGATAACCCGAACGCCAGATGCGGTGCGACCATTCGCAATCCTCCCCATAAAAGAAAAACGCCTCATCGAGCACGCCCGCTTTTTTTAATGCCTCCGCTCGGGCCAGGAAAAACGCGCCGCTGATCCACTCCACATCGCGCGATTCGCTGCGACGATCCCATGTGGCATCCTCCAAATCGGCCCACTGAAACCATTTTGGAAAAATCCAGGGCAACCCAAACGCCCGCACCGCCTCGCGATCTGGCCGGGGAAAGAGGCGGCAGGCGTTTTGCACCGAGCCGTCGCGATTGAGTAACTGGCAGCTTAGCGCCCCGATTTTTGAGTCGGCGGAAATGGCAGCCACACTGCGTTGCAGACAGCCGGGATGCACGAGCGTATCGCTGTTTAGCAATAGCAAATACGGAGGACAATCTGCGCTGCCAAGCCATTCGCGCAAAATGACGTTGTTTCCCCCTGCGAAACCCAGGTTTGTCGGAAATGGGCGAAACTCCAGCCAGCCGGTCCAGCCTTTTTCCCGAATCGCGGCTGCAATGCGCGGCACGGAATCATCACCCGAAGCATTATCGACAAGCACGACACGGAAATTGGGCCAGGTGGCATATTCGGCAGCCAGGGTGGCCAGACAATCAATGGTCACATCCGGCGTGCGGAAATTGAGAATGACGATGGCTAGATCAACCGGCAAGCTCATGAGGTCGGTGCAAGGTTATCGATTTCGATGGGCAACACGCTTTGCAGGTTGGCCAGGGAAATGACGTTTAAGACATTGGGTTGCGGCCGAAACAGGGAAAATTCCACCCCCGGGCTGGCAAGGGTGAGTTTGCGGGCTTTAACGAGCAAGCCGAGGCCGCTGCTATCGATAAAAGTGACGTTTTGCAGATCAATCTGAAGGTGTCTTGCCCCTCGTTGGCCATTCCATGCGTCCATCAGCGTCATTTGGTGTGCGGCCACATTCACCGCCGTGATTTCGCCTTGGAAGGAAATGACGAGGGTGCCGGATTTCGATTGTGTGGAGGGACGCATGGCGACGGCGTTATTGAGCAGGTCTTGCGCTTCCGCCTCGTCCGCAGCGATGGGAATATAGCGATCCAGTTTCATGGTTTTGAGTAGATCGGCCACGGCGGGCGACGGGCGCAAGAGGATCAACGTGCCGCCCGCGTCGGCAGTCCTTCGGCAGCTTTTGATGAGAAGCCCCAAGCCTGTGCTATCCATGAAGGAAACGGCCGACGCATCGAGTAAGACATGCGTTGCGCCCTCGACGGGCACGACCGGGAGGACCGCTTTTGATTCGACAGCGGCTGCGTCGATTCGACCGGTCCAGGCGCGGCGCACGGCATCGACGGGAGAAGGTTTTTCCACGGCTGCGACGGGAGGAATCGTCGCGGCGCGCACGCGGAGGAGGCGTTTCTGTTCGCGAAGAGCTTTGACGAAGAAGAGCAGGTCAAAAAGATAGCGATTGAAGAGTCGCCCTGGTTCCTGCAACAAACGAAAGATCCATTCCGCCCCACAGACCCGCATCCAGACCGGGGCGCGTTTGAATTTTCCCGCCACGAAATCGAGACTCGCCCCGATGCCAATCGAGCACGGCACCCCGAGGTTGAGATGGTTCATGTAAATCCATTTTTCCTGTTTCGGACAGCCCATGGCCACGAGGAGAATATCGGGCTGCGCGGCCTGAACACGGCGGCCAATGTCCTCATTGTCGATGTCGAGCAGCTTTGCAAATGGCGGCGCATAACTTCCGCAAAGGTCGATGCCTGGAAAATCGGCACGCGTTTTATCCATGGCGACCTGCAAAACTTCCTCCGTCGCGCCGAGCAGAAAAATGCGGTGCCCGTTTTTTGCCGAATGCGCAAACAAACGGGGCAGCAAATCCGAACCTGCGACACGCTCACGCAGCGGTGCCTGCAACCAGCGCGAGGCCCAGACCAGCGGTGTGCCATCGCAAAGCACGAGTTCCGCATCGAAAAGAATCCGCTGCAACTCCACATCATGACTCGCCTGAGCCGCAAAATCGAGATTGGCCGTGGCCAGATACGCAGGTTTGCGCCGGGCAATCATCGCGTCGATGTGCTCCAAGGTCTCCTCCATCGTCACGTCGTGAAACGGAACGCCGAGTATAATGATGGTTTTCGGGTCAGTCACTTTAGTGTAAAATCTGGCACTGCACTTAAAGTAGTAGCAGTTAACATGCTAGACTTGGGATTTTAGTTCTTTCTAAAAGGGCACTCCATTCCATAAAAATGTTTTTTAGGACTTAAAATCCTCACTTCAACCAGCCGCGCACTTGGTCTAAGCCACGCACCCCGGTATGTTAATTTCCCCTCGATACCAGACTAATTTCGGCCAATCACAAGTTCGCCCTTGGTGTGAAGACCCCGACAGCCGTAAGTGCAGCGGCAAGGTCTCCCTTTCCCATCGGTTTTGATAGGTAATGATTCATTCCGGCAGTTATAAACGCTTCCCGCTCCACGGATAAAACACTGGCGGTCAACGCAATGATCGGCACCTTGCGGCCATTCTCACCTGCTTCTCCGGCACGCAGATGACGCACGGCTTCGATTCCGTCCATGACAGGCATGCGGATGTCCATCAGAATGGCTGAGCAATCGGGCTCTTCACGGAAAAGCTGAAGCAGGTCGTAGCCATTTATCGCGGAACATACCCGGAATCCCATTTTTTCCAAGAAAATGCGAACGAGCCTTGAGTTGATGGGGTTATCCTCCGCGACGAGGATCGTTCTGCCTTCTGAACTCAGCTTCGGCGTGTCACCCCCAGAAGGTTCGGATGCCTCGCCCGCTGTCTCCAAAACGTTCGCAATCAAAGGAATGTAAAATCGAAAAGTTGACCCCACACCTGGCACCGATTCGGTCTGAATGCCGCCATCCATCAAATGTAGTAAGCGCTGGCAAATCGTGAGCCCCAGCCCGGTGCCGCCAAAACGTCGGGTGGTTGAGGCATCTGCCTGCTGGAATGGAATAAAGAGTTCTGCTGCCCGCTCTGGATCAAACCCAATTCCAGTATCTTTGATTGTAAAATTGAGCTTCTCCCCGGCCGCATTGACGAAGACACGCACCTCACCAGACTCGGTGAATTTGATGGCATTTGCGACCATGTTGATCAATACCTGCCGAACCCGCGCCATATCGCCCACGACCGAAGGCGGCACGGATTTATCGACCTCCCAAGTGAACGAAAGCTCCTTGGATTGCGCAAGATGGCGATGAAGAACCATGACCTGATCGACCAAAATTCTAGGATCGTAAGCGATGTGTTCTATCTGTATGCCTCCACTCTCGATTTTAGAGAAATCCAGCACATCGTTGATCAGGTGTAGAAGAATATCGCCGCTGCGGTAGATCGTCTCGACGTAATCCTGTTGCGCGGGAGAAAGTTCCTCACCTAATAAAAGCTCGGTAAATCCAAGAATTCCGTTGATCGGCGTTCGGATCTCGTGACTCATGGTTGCGAGAAACATGGATTTCGCTTCATTCGCCCGTTCGGCGACTTCCTTGGCTTCTTGCAAATTAACCTCGGCCTGACGCCGCCCAATGAATTGCCCCATCTGGTTACCAATCCCGCACAAAACTTGCGACATGGCTTCGTCTGGCTGATCAAGCTCCTCTCCGCAGATCTCAAACACACCGAGAAGTTCATGATTTGAGGAAATAGGAAATGCGAAAGCGGCACCCATTTTAGCCAGGGCAGGCGAGCCGTTGTATTCCGGAATATCTGCAAAATTTGCCACCCATAATGGCAGCTCACTCTGCCAAACCCTCCCCGAAATAAACTCGCCAACCTTCACCGCGAGAGATCGTGAAAAAGTCAGGAATTCTGAAACCTCCTGCATGGGGTCGTGCCAAATTTCCCGGCAACTCATCGAGTCATCGTGCGGATTGCGCAGCCAAAGTAGGCCAGCCACCCCGCCAAGACGCTCGCAGATGTTTTGCAGAACCCGTCCCCCAGCTTGAGGAATGGTTCGCGAAGTGGCTAAAATCTGGGATGCCCGAAGCTGCAAACCGCGGCGGATTTGTTCTGCGCGCCGCTGGGTGATGTCGCGCTCTATCGCCATGAAATGCGTCAGTCGCCCCTCCGAATCGCAGACCGGCTGGATTTCCAGATTCAGCCAGTAAATGTAGCCCGTCTTGTGGTAGTTCAAGATGTCCGTGCTCACCCCCAGACCTTGGGCCAGACGCGATCGAATCATCTCCACAGTGCCAGCGTCAGTCTTGGGACCTTGGAGAAAATCACCGGGTTTGCGCCCGAGAACTTCTGCAAACGTGTAACCAGTCGTTCGCACAAATCCTTCATTAACCCACTCGATGGTTCCCTTGGCGCAGGTGACGATCACAGCGTTGTCAGTCCTCGCGGCCACCAACGCTAGTTTTCGGGATTCCGCCTCCTGCTCCAGCAGCTTCTGATTCATCAGCCGGAGTTTGGCTCGTTGGGAAGTAAGGGAATCTGCCAACACCTTGAACTCGGCCACCGCAGCCTTCTGATGTTGCACGAGCTGCAAAAGATCAAACACCGGGTCATGAATCGCGAAATCACTGAGGGTCAACCCCGCTTCCGCCATCTGTTCCGGCGATGTGAACCACGGTGAAGCCAGAAACATCCCTGCCAGCTCGCTTCCGCCTTTTAACATCAACTGACCCCGAAACAGACGGCGTGTCGCAAGATGCCTGAAAAGGAATAACGCATCCCGGTGGACACGGCACAACTCGGGACACATCTTACCGATAGGCCGCTCAAGCTCGAATAACTCGTGGAAATCCACGCCAGACCGCACGTCTCCACAAATCTTTTCCAGACTGGCGCCAAAATCGACGATTTTCAATTCCTCATCCCACTCGATGAAGAAGGGAAAAGCACCTGCAAGTTGCTCATGGCTCAGCCCGCTTTTCACCAGATCGCCACTGCCATTCGTTTTCATACCATGCCACTATTATTCCAGCTAACTAGAAAAATATCATGATCCACAAATTCAGATTTGCGCTCGACAGTCTCTATTACCAACGGGGTTTTAAACATTTTGCCAAGTCCTTGGAGCAGACCGACTACAAAATCGGACAACCCCGAACGATGCGAGTGATAATGGAGCTTGAGCGAGGAATCCGTAATATCCGTGCAATTAAAACGTGGTGGTTGCAAATCTGGAAAAATCATCGCCACCCTCGTATGGAATGAAGGAAGATTAATCAAGAACTCCGACAGCGAACGACCATTGGCTTCCAGCATACTCCCGTAGCCCTGCCGTGCGGTAATGAGAATCCAATGTTCGCCAAGTGCGATCAAAACGTCTCTAGCAGGAAGGCCCAAAACCTCACTGGCTGCCGCCACCAAATCGTAAGTCACCTTGTCCGGATAACCCTCATAAGAAAGGAACATTTCCTCATCCACTCCAGCCTTCTCCTTGATCGCCGTCCATTGGTCGGCCCCGAAGTTTGAGACGACAAGATCCTGTATTGCTTTATTTACCATGCCATACATAGCGAGAAGGATCTTTTTGCTGATTGATTAAGGGGGTTATTCCTGCATGATCAAAATAAATGCCTCCCGCCAAATGCCAAGGAGATAAATGTCATCCACCCATAATCTTTCCCTGGATCGCCTGATGGTGAATTTTCAGCCTTTTGGCAAAAATGTCACACGAATGTGACATTCCCAGAGTGGTGATGGCAACATTATAGCTTCAACTTACAGAATGCTTATGGATACTGATTCGATGAACCATGTCGTACTACAGGGCGAAGAATTTTCGCCTTCTCATTCCGACTCCCTCATCGAACATTCCCTCTGTGTGGACGCCGGGGAACTGGTGGAAAATGTCTATCAAAGTTTCCAATATAAATACGATCAGGAGTTTGTCGCCGTGGTCGATCAAGGGAAGCTTCTCGGTCTCGTTGGGCGCGGTCATTTAGGTTTCTTACTCGGTTCCCGTTACGGTTTCGGCCTTTACGCCAGACACGCCGTGGCCCTGCACATGATCGAGAGCCATTCCAGTTTTTGCGAAGGCACACCCCTCCTTGAGATTCTAAAAGTGGCTCTCTCTCGCGATAATGCGACTTTTTACAACGACGTCATCATCACGGATCGACAGGACATCTACGTTGGCCTCGTCTCAATGAAAAAACTCGTGCGCCTGCAATCGCAGCTCATCCACGAGCAATTTCAACTCGCCGAAACCCAGCGCCGTTCCCTCGAAATCAAAAACAGCCAGCTTTTCCAAAGCGTCCACGAACTCAAGCAATCCCAGGGCAAACTTGGCATCCTCTTTGAAAATAGCGCCCTCGGCGTGGCTCTCCTCAATGCCCGGGGCGAAATCGAATCCTGCAACTCCCGCACGCAATCACTTCTCGGCATCACCACTGATCACGGGCACCACCTCGACCTTGCCAGCCTCGTTCCATTGAGAATGCGCCGCGATTTCCTCGATCAATTGCATCGTCACGAATCCGGCGCGCACGATTGCGTGAATCTCCAGAGCGAATTCATCCTCGAACTGCCCGTCCACGGTCCGCGCTTGTTTCGGATGTTCAGCAGTTGGATCAACGAAACCGGGCAAATCTGCGTGCTGCTCGACGACATCACCGAACAGCGCCTCCTCGAACGCCGGGTTGCCCAGGAGGAACGCTCCATCCTCCTCGAATCTCTCGCCGGCGGCATCGCCCACGAGATCAATAACAAACTCTCACCCATCCTCGGCTACACCGAACTACTCCTCGAACGCACCACAGCCGCAGGCATGACCGACCTCGGCGACTACTGCAAAATCATCCGCGATTGCGCCACGGAATCCTCCAAAATCATCGGCCAGCTCCTCCAACTCACCCGCCCGCCCAACTCCGAAAAATCCATCTGCGATCTCTGCGAAATCTCTCATGCCGCCGTCGCCATCGTTAAATTTCAGCTCCGCAAAGTCGATGTCGAAGTGATTTTCGATTTCGCAGAAAGCAAACTCAGCCTCATCGCCGATCCCTCACAACTCAAACAAGTCCTCATTAATCTCCTCATCAATGCCTCGCACGCCGTGGAAAAAAGTCCCGTCCGGCAGATTCGCATTTCTGCCAGGATCGTCGCAGACTCCCTGCTCTGGACCATCACCGACACCGGGCACGGCATCCGCCCCGAACACCTACGGCGCATCTTCGATCCTTTTTTCTCCACCAAAGGCCCCTCCACCGGCACCGGCTTGGGCCTCAGCGTCTGCCTCTCCATCATCGAACAGCACAAAGGCAGCATCGACATCAAAAGCGAAGTCAACCTGGGCACCCAATTCCTCATCACCCTCCCTCGCGTCGAAGCCAAAGACATTCCCACCATTCTCCAAGAAACCGCCCCCGCCTACAGCGACAATCTCGCCCTCCGCAGCCGCGTCCTCGTCGTCGATGACGAGGAATTCATCACCAGCCTTATCCACGAAACTCTCCGCACCGAACTCCGTTGCCACGTCGAACGTGCCTCCAACGGCCTCAAAGCCATCGAACTTCTCCAGACCACCGACTTCGATCTCATCATCTCCGACGTCCGCATGGCAGGCATGGATGGATTCGCCCTCCTGGACTGGGTGCAAGCCAATCTCCCCGCTCTTCTGCCACATTTCTTCTTCATCACCGGCGACGCTGGAAGTGCCGACCTCAATCAAAAACTCGAAACCCTCGGGGTGGAAGTTCTCCGTAAACCCTTTAAAATGGCCAGACTCCTCACCATCTCCGCCCGTCTCCTCCGACGACCGCCCGAGGACAAAAGAACCTAGCAGCCTGTAAAACTTAAAGTAGAGGTTCGCTGAATTTGCGGCGGGAACATCGAAATCTGAAGGGTGCTATCGATGTTAAATGTTCGATGTTCGCACTTTGGTCACTAGCTCTTTTC
Source organism: Chthoniobacterales bacterium (assembly GCA_038225185.1). Taxonomy (GTDB): domain Bacteria; phylum Verrucomicrobiota; class Verrucomicrobiia; order Chthoniobacterales; family DASVRZ01; genus DASVRZ01. Next base: position 3,094 of record JBBRFA010000006.1, on the reverse strand, counting down.
CGACGTCCAGATGACCTGGAATTCCAGCTCTTGTTTTGCGCCGCTGCGCTCGTGTTCGATGTTAAACGCCGCGCTGGCCGGAATGCGCAGCTTTTCTCCAGCTACCTGAATCGAAAAAGCTTGCTGCGACTCAATCGCATCTGCCAAACGACGTAATTTGTCCACGAACTGAGTCCGGCTGTAGGTTTTAGTTAAATCACGATCTTTCATAACGATTGCTCAAGGTGCTAAAGTTTCGGTGTAAATGCCTGGCACAGGTTTTGCAGGATACCCCTGTATTTGCCAGTTGTTTTATACGAAGGCAAACATTAATCCAATCATTTTTACCGGTCACCACGCAGCCCGCTACCACTTTCGCCTCATAGCCAGATTGCACTTGGTCACGGGCTTAAATTGGTTAGCCCGGATTGTTTCGTCAAAGTGACGAAAATCAATGGCGGAAACAGTCGTTGAGGCTGACTTGGCGTTGAAAATGGTCCTCCATTAAAAATCCGATCAAACAAAGCCGCATCTGCAACTCATTATCATGGCCATCGGATACTCCGCGATGAACGCCCGGAAGTCGGAATAATTTTCCAAACTGGCGAATTGCAAAATGGGCTAAGACCGGAATCATGTCGGCTGCCGAAGAGTAAGTGCAACAATATTTTCCACTCGCATATTTATGATACCAAACAAACTACCCTTCATCCTGGCCGTGAGCTGCCTGGGATTCGCCGAGCTAACCTTCCATCCCTCTCTGTTTGCCCAGACCAGCATCGAAGTCTCCACCACGGTCTCGGAGGATTATTTTTATGATTATCTCCAGGATGACGGCGACTGGTTTGATAGCGACGACTACGGCTACATCTGGCAGCCCCGGCTGGCTCGCAACGACTCCGACTGGCGTCCCTATACCGATGGCCGCTGGGCTTACACCGATCGCGGCTGGACTTGGGTTTCCGAGGAGCCGTTCGCTTGGGCGACCTACCACTATGGGCGTTGGGTAAACCTCGATGAAACTGGCTGGTGCTGGGTGCCCGGTGACACTTGGGCTCCCGCGTGGGTTTCCTGGCGTTCCAACGATCGTTACCTCGGGTGGGCTCCTCTGCCTCCCGAAGCAAGGATTAGCCGCGGCGGCAGCATTCGCGCGTCGGTCGGCCTTAGCTTCGACGTCGGGCCTGCGTTCTACAGTTTTATTTCCATCGAAGATCTGGGTGAGCCCACCTACCGCGGTCGTCTGGTTTCCCGTGAACAAAATGTCACCATCATCAATCAGACAACCAATGTCACCAATATCGTTTATAACGATGTGCAGGTAAACAACTACGGCCCCGACTACGAAGTCATCACCCAACGGAGCCGTCGTCCTGTGGAAAAATATCGCATCGAGGCCAATCGCGATGTGCAGCGCAACGCGACGCGTAATGCCCAGCCGCGCGATGGGGTGCTCGCCGTGTTTGTCCCCGACCTCGATGAAGACACCAAAAAGGCAGACGCCAAGCCACCGAAAGTGGAGCGGAAGATTGCTAAAACTCAGCGTAACGAAGGTTGGAAGGATATGGCTCCAGAAAAGGTGCAGCAGGCCAAGGCCACCTTGGAGGAACGTCAAAAAGCGGCGCCCCCTCTGAAAACTCCCAACAAAGCCGTAGCCGTACAACCAGAGAAAAATGCGAAGGAGCCGATTGCGGCCCAGCCTGATGAAAAGACGAAAGCCCAGGTGCCAACCCAAAGCAAGCCTGTTTCCGAACGTCCAAACGCCGCCAAGGAAAAAGAGAAAGACAGGGCGCAGGACCGTGCCCCTGAAAAAGCTCCCCAATCCCCGGAAGCGACTGATACCGCAAAAACGCGCGATAACGATAAGTCCAAAACAAAAGAGCCCAAAGCGGAGGGCGTGGATCGTCCTTCATCGGATCCTACCAAACCTGAGGATCGTCCTCAGAATCCGAAAGCGGATCGGTTGCCAAAGGCAGACCGACCTTCTGCCGAAGTTCCCCAAGAGAAGCAGGATCGTCGTCGAGATCCCAGCAGGGAGATTCCAACTAAACCCGAACGCATAAAAGCTGAAATGAAGCCCAATCGCGATGTCCCCGAAGAGACTTCCGCCCCCCGGGAACGCGGCAACCGGGAAGTCCGTCCGGATCGTCCCGCCGCGCCTGCCGGTCAGTCTGCGGACCGTCCAGCCAAACCTGCCGAACCCAACAAACCTGACAAACCTGAAAAATCTAACAAAGCCAAAGCCAAAGCGGACCCTACACAGGCCGAGCCGACACCGCCTGTAAACTAGATTGTTACCTATTTAATTCCGTAATAAACATGAGGACAGTAATAAACATGCGGAGAGGTATAATATTTTAGTAAAAGTTCCTCGATATTCCTTTCTCAATCCACAGTTTACGATCACTCGCAAGATCACTCAGTTGTGGCGACTAACATCATCAAGCAGCTCTCTTCTGGATCCGACTTAACGTGGGCCGATGGGATTTCGGCGCAAGTCCCGCATTGTCTTAAACTCGCCGATGTCGAGTCCGCGCAAGGGCTTGGCGCCCGATTTCCGGGTTGCTCCAAATCGACTTCGCTCTGTCACAAACACCTCGTTGACGAAACTCTTCCCGCCAAACACCAGACCATCACTGAAATAGCGCACCCGGCAACGCAGTAATTCCCAACGGCTCAGCTTGCCTTTATTAGTTATCACCGCTGCAATCTCTTCCTCAGTAAATCCACGACGGAGGGGATTCCCTTCCTCTGACAATGCCCCCTCCTGACCCTGATTGTAAGCAAGCAATCGATACCGGGATAAAACCCATTCCCGGTCCTCCCGCGTCAGTTCGTCTGAGCTCTGCGCACTTTCTGTTTTGGCAAGTCGAGTGCTTCCAAACATTGCTTCCCAGGTTTCCACCACCGTTTTGAGGCCAGTGAGCGCTTCTCTTTTCCCTCCCACGGCTTCTCCGTAGCCGCTCCATCGGTAATCTTTTGGATCGTCCACCATCCCGGCACGCACCGGGTTGAGATCGATGTAGGCTGACATCAGGGTCAAAGCTTCGCCGCGTGCCTCCACCAGCACGCTTTTAAAGCGGTCTTCCCAGAGTGTCCCCACCCGTTTCTGGCTGCG
>JBBRFA010000005.1:0-58584 GCA_038225185.1 Chthoniobacterales bacterium | reverse complement strand
ATGGTCGAGGAACCCAGGACGGCCACATCGCGCGCTCCGGCCAGATCGATCTGATTGGCTTGCGCAAACGCCAGTCGAGGGACGACGAGCAGAACGCAAAATAGCCACAGCGAAGTGGCGTTGCAGTTTTGAGAATACATTCTTGAGAATGACTTCTCTTTTTGGCCATTAATGCGAGTCAATGTCTTGGTGAACCAGCGAAAAGCTGGGAGGGATACAAATTTTAAGTTCACACTTCTGCCGCAGCATAGGCCATGCCGTTTATTCAGATGATTAACGTTAAAAAACAAAGATTGCGCTCACCAGCTTTGCATTGGTTCTTTAAAATTATAAGTTTTGTCCGCCTCCAAGGCCTACACCCGAGTTCACACCATCCTAGCTTTTTATAGAAACTTGCTTTTACAAAATTTTTATAATTGAGCCAGAATTTAACTGGAAAATGCAGGTGAAACTCATTTTCACGATCTTTTTGCTTCATGGAAACTGATGGGACCTCCAGTCGTCGCACAAAATGTGTCAGCGCCACCAATTAAACGCACTTATCCTGCGATTTTAACGCAAAAAACTTGCGGATAGCTCTTTATTGGTCATCTTTCGCAAGTGAATTGCAAACGAAGCCCTGCTTTTAGTCTGGTTGAACTCTTGATCGTGGTTGCGATCATCGGAGTGCTTGCAGCATTGGCTTTTCCTGTTTTTCAAAAAGTGTTGCTCACTGGTAAAAAAACCGCCTGCGCCTCCAATCTGCGTCAAATCGGCATTGCCCTGATGACATACGCAGCCGAGAACGATCAACATCTTCCCGAGACCTCGCACACTGCTGCCATCGGGCAATCCTGGATTTACGCTCTCGAATCTTATTTGGGTAACGTCGATAAAGTGCGGCTTTGCCCGGCCGATCCCAAAGCGGCGGACCGTCTCGAAGCCAAAGGCACCAGCTATGTGATGAATAGCTACCTCTTCGTGCCCGAATTCGATTCCCAGGGCGAGAGTCTCGGTGGCATCGGCAATAATCTCTTAAAAGTGAACAACCGCAGCGGCACCATCATGGCATTCATCATCTCCGATCACGCCGATGTGAGCGATTCGGAGGATCACACCCATTCCTCCTCCTGGACTTCCTGGAACGCTGTGACGCAGGACATCTCCCCAGATCGTTTCACGACTTACAAACGAGCCGATCATTCGCTCGGCACCTCCAATTATCTTTATTCCGACGGCCATGTGGAAAGCCACCTCTCGTCCGTGATCAAGGCTCGCATCGAGGCGGGCGACAACATTGCCCTGCCTCGCTGAGCTCGTTTTTAAAGCCAGGAGCGAACTCCATTTCATGAAAATCCCAATCTGCGGCCTATTCCTATCATTGGCTATTTCCAGTCAGGCGGCCTTGTTAATCACAGATCACGTGGATCTTACCTATCGTTATGTGCCTGCCACCGACACCTGGCAGACTTTTTTTCGTCATGGCGGCGGATTCGACAATCCCAATCTGGAGACGCCTCTGGAGGATGCCGCGCTTCCGGCACGCGACTCCCTTACCACAGACGCCAGCAGGCCGGGAGATCGCGTTGTTAGAAACAATAATGCCGCTTTCAATTTCATCGGAGCTGAGATTGGCACCCCTTATTGGAATTTACCGCAAAGCAATCGCGCCTACACCTGGCCCGGTATCCGGGGGTCGCACCCGTCGGGCATTCTGCTTTCTTACTCCAACCCCGATCCCAGGCTTAATGGGTTGACACGGCGTTGGCAGGCCGTTCAGCTTTTACAGGTCGAATACTCTGGTGCAGCTATCGATCCCCCGTATTTCTCGGTCCACACGACCAGTGGCTTCGGAGTGCCAACAATCTGGATGGCAAATTTCGATGGGATCGATGCCACGGATCGCTACTATTTAAGCGACGTCTCGCACAACCATATGAACTGGAATTTTACCGAGCTTGGCATCTATCGGATCACGTTCCGAGGCAGCGCTTTTCGAGCTTCGGACAGTCTGCCAATCTCCAGCGATCCGCACACCGTTACTTTTGCCATAGGCACGTTGGCCACCTGGCGGGCCACCCATTTTAGCGGGCCGCAAATTGTCGATCCCGCGATTGGTCTGCCTCTCGCCGATCCCGATGGCGATGGTCTGCTCAACTTGATCGAATACGCCTTTAATCTCGATCCCACCAAGCCCGATGCGGTCCCCATGGCCGCCGACATCGGCCTAAGCGGTCTGCCGTTGGTGAAAATCGAAGAAATTAATCAAACGCAGCGACTCACCATCGAATTTATCCGACGCAAAGCCGCATCCAATCCTCAAATTATCTACACCGCGCAAGTGACAAACGACCTCACCGCAGCGACCTGGACCGATTGGAATACTTCTGGCACGAGCACGATTACCGAGGTGATTGGCACGGATTGGGAACGGGTAAAATTGATTGATGACCAACCTGTCAGCAATAATGCCGCACGTTTTGCAAGGGTAAAAATCGCGCTGCACCCAACGATCAATTATTAACGCAAGTTTTTTGCATAAAGTGGTTGCAGAGCCCTTTTCCTGCAATACAGTTGCATCGCTGGAACGGTTCCAATTTTTAAAATCCACTTAAATTCTATCCAAAAAATCATGAAAAAAATTAGTTTGTTAGCTCTTACCCTGGTCGCTTCCCTTTCGTTAGCGCATTCGCAAGCCATCTGGACTCTCGGTCACGGAGACATTGGCATCGGTTATGAAAATGGGAATGAGGGCGTATTCGAACCTCACTGGCACCTCGGCGAAGACGGTGAGGTGGTCGTCGTCGATGGTGTAGCCCAATCCAACGATCCAACTGGCTTCGAATACGAAACCGATGCGTTGAATCTTCGTTTTGCGGCTTCCGCGCTCCGTCCTGCAGGTTCAGAATTTGATTTTGTCGGGGTGGCCGCGGGTCTCCCCGTTTGGTTATTGCCCGATAATTCTGTCGATTCTAATACTGCCGGTGTGCCATTCCTTGGATTTGGCACCGAAGAATTAAATCGCGATGATTGGTCTAGCTCTATTTTGCTAACTCTCACTGGCATTACGGGTAGCGGAGTCGATAACGGTGGATTTTTCTCCGTCTTCGTGGATTCTGCCAACATTCAGATTCAATCTTTCGGAGGTATTACCAGCGCCGTTGTTATCTCGCTTTCTGCCGGTGACCACGTCCATTTCAACATGGCGTTCACCCAGCCCGGAATTTACAATGTTACTTTCGAGATCACCGGCACCCATGTTACCGATTTAGAACAAGTTGGCACTGGCACCTACACCTTCGAGGTGATTCCCGAGCCAGCCACGACATTGCTCCTGGCTCTAAGCGGTGGCGCTCTGCTCCTCCGTCGTCGTCGCAAAGTTGCCTAACTTGCAAAATCTTAATTGGGGCGGCATCAGCAATGGTGCTGCCCCTTTTTCTTGTCAGTTATTTTTTTCAAACCAGGCGATGAGAACGTGAACCATGGACACGTAACTTTAAAAAAATACGCACACGGCTGCCAAGCAACGCGCCATCTCCATGACGACCCCAGCCAATGCTTGTTTACGCCAGCATAATGGGTAGGCAAATAGATAACAAAAACGCCGGGGCTGATGCTTGTTCACCCGCTTGATCCGTTAATTTTTACTTACCGCCATGCAACTCCTTGTCTCTCCGCAAATCCTTCAGGCCAGGCAACCCAGCGTTCTTGCAGAAATCGTGAGGCCAGGTGTCAGCATCTGTCTGTGGGAGCGCGAACCTCCACGCGAAGTCGCGCAATATCTGGCAAACTATGTCAAATCGCAGGCCTCGCTTGAATTGGATTTTGTTCTTAAACCGGAAGATCTTGCCGCAACTTCCAGGGTTATTGCAAAAATTTTCGGAAATTCACCGACCGATCTCGTTTTACAAGACTGGCTTAACGACATCGATTTTCTCGTCAAACAATTTCGCGAAATCGCCGCATGCAGTCCTGTTCGTGTCCGTTTGCTGCGCGTGATTGACACTGCTTGTTCGGTTTTTCACGTCGATCATCTTTCGCTTCGCCTCCTTTGCACCTACCACGGCGCAGGCACGCAATGGGTGCCCGCTTCGGAAGCTCAGGCAGCGCAACTCGGTTTGCGTGGACGGAGCATTCAGCAGGCAAACGAGGCCATCGTGCCGAACCCCGGCAGCATTCGCAGCCTTTTGCCCTGGCATGTCGCTCTCATTAAAGGGAGTGGTTTTGTGGGCGACCCAGAAAGTGCGCTTATCCACCGGAGCCATCCCCAGTGTTGCGCCGACCATGCTCGCATCCGCTTGGTGATCGATGTGGCCAGGTGAATTATCTCCCGGCCACGGTTAAAGTTGCGCCCGTATTTTGATGCCGCCCGGCCCTACTCGCGCCAGCTCTTTATCGGAAAGTCGTCATGTCTGCTTTGCTAGGTCACATCCGGGGAGGAAAGGGTAGATCTTATTCGGAGGGTGCCCGGCGCATCGCAGTGCCACGAGAGCGGGCTTAATAGCGAAGCACCTTGTCGAATCGAGGAAACGCAACGGTAAAATGATTTGCCTATGATCGCCGCCGCTTTGAAGCTGCCCGTGCGCTGGCATCCAAGCGACATTTGTTCGCTCTTGCAAACGAGGGTGTGAATGAAAGCAAATAGATGAGTTTTTTTGCAATCTGCTTGCAATATAAATTGACACCGATTTTTTTTCATCGCAAATTACGCAAACGTATTGCATTTATGAATCATCTTATCTCTCCCTCGCCACGTCTGCCTGTCACCGTGCTCTCCGGCTTTCTCGGTGCTGGCAAAACGACTTTGCTCAATCATATTCTAAACAATCGCGAGGGCAAACGCGTCGCCGTGATCGTCAACGACATGTCGGAAGTGAACATCGACGCCGCCCTGGTGGCCAACGGAGGTGCCGCCCTCAATCGCACCGAGGAAAAGATTGTGGAAATGTCCAACGGCTGCATTTGCTGCACTTTGCGCGAAGATTTGTTAGTCGAAGTGCGCAAGCTGGCCGGTGAAGGACGCTTCGATTATCTGCTGATTGAATCGACCGGTATTTCCGAACCGCTTCCGGTGGCCGAGACCTTTACGTTTGCCGATGAAAATGGCGTTTCATTGGGCGATCTTGCCCGACTCGACACCATGGTGACTGTGATCGATGGTTATAATTTTCTGCGCGACTATCAGAAGGCCGATTATCTCAAGGCTCGCAAACTGGAGTTGGGCGAGGAAGACAACCGCACGATTGTCGATCTGCTGATCGAGCAAGTTGAATTTTGTGATGTGCTGGTGGTGAATAAAATCGACATCATCTCGACAGAGCAACGCGAAAAACTCGGCGGCATTTTGCACGCCCTCAATCCCCGGGCAAAAATCGTTTACAGCCGTCACGGTCAGGTCGCGCTCGATCAGGTGCTCGACACCGGGCTTTTCAATCTCGACGAAGCGCGTCAAGCCCCAGGTTGGTTGCAGGAAATACGCGGTTCGCACGTGCCCGAGACCGAGGAATATGGCATATCGAGTTTTGTTTATCGCGCTCGCAAACCGTTTCATCCCAAGCGATTCTGGGATTTGATTGGGCGCGACTGGCCTGGGGTGATGCGGTCGAAAGGTTTTTTTTGGCTGGCCACACGTCCGAAGTTCGTCGGTCTCTGGTCGCAGGCAGGAGGAGCCTGCACCTACCAGGCCACCGCCGTCTGGTGGGCGGCGGTGCCGCGAGAGCAATGGCCCATCGACGAGGAAATCGAGCGCGAAATCCATAAGAACTGGCAGGAGCCGTTTGGAGATCGACGCCAGGAAATCGTCTTGATCGGTTGCGATATGGATCGCGAAAAGCTCACGCTGCTTTTTAACAAATGTCTGCTCACCGAGACAGAAATGCAGTTAGGACAGAAGGGTTGGAATCGATTTTCGGATCCTTTCGCCCCCTGGAAAACGATTGAGGAATCTGTCGCCGAACAACAGTTGCACGAGGAACCGGTGCTTGTCTGATCATTCACCGTGAGAGTATTAGCCAATCCTGCGGTGCCTGTTCCGCGGATGAAGATCTACCATTACTTGATGCGCGGTCTGGAGCAACAGATGTGGTTTTTTGGGCAGGACGTGCGGCATGGCAGTAATTTGCTGGCCCGCTACGGATTTCTCCCCAGCCGTGAGACTGGTTTGCAGGGAAGTTCGCGTTATCGCTTTGTCAGTGAAGTCGGGTTGCTGGAATTGCATAGTTTTTGCGTGGGGTTGTATCGCGAGAAACAGCCGGGTTTTATTTTTGTGCGGGGACGAATGAACGCGTATTTGCACGGCGGAAAAGCTCCGCCGCATCCCGGTCGGTATCTTGGGGAAAGCCTTGCGATACCTCGCAGTGAATGGGAGTGGCAGGCGTTTCAGGAAGCCGCAGGCAGCTTTCTCGGTTGGGTGCTGGATTATGAGAGATGGATCGACCGTCTTGCCGGGGAAAACTATCGTCGGGCGCTCCAGCCCCATTGTCCGATGCCGTGGCTGGCGCCGGAGTCGGCCCGGGCATGGTTGCAAGCTTACCGGGAAGCGCCAGACCGGGTGTCGGTGCCGCGACGCAAAAATTTTAGTGCGGCAATTGCGCCGCGAGCAGTGTGAGTGCTCCCTCGGCTTTCTTTAAATCGGCGGAAGCTTTCTCCCAGGCGAGATCGTCCGCGGCGTGCTCCAGTTTGAGTGCCGACCAGAAATCTTCAATCGCCTTTGGGATAGTGACTTCGCCGGTTTCCTTCTCCAGTTTGTAACCGTGGTATCTAATCAACCAAGTCCAGTTCCCCGAAGGCTTGGTGGTGAGGTATCCGTAACGATAAAATTTGAAAGCGCATAGTTTTTGCGACGTTGACCAGTCGGTAAACAACTTCGCACTTTTGATCTGCGGTTAGATAATGCGTGATTTCAGTGGTGACGTCGGCTTGCGCAAACATTTTTGTGTCGTTAGGAATGATAACGCGCTGGGTTAAATCCCCCGGAATTTGTTCGCGTTTGGAAAAGACGTTCCAAGCTAACTCCCCTGCTTTTTGAGCGTGATCGATATTGAACGGAAGCACTCGGAAATACCGCATCGGCAGGTTCTCGATCTTGTCCCTGACAGCATACTCGGCCGGCGCGATCGTGGAAACATAAAGCCGATGGTCACCTTCCAGCAGATATCTCAAATAACCACGCGCATTCGCGTGCAAAGGGTCTTGCGGTTGGTTTAATCGGATCAAAAAGCCCGTGTCAAATAAGACTCCGAGCTTTCCGTGCAGTTTAGACATGCGTTCCTCCCCGGATTTCGTCCAGCCATTGGTCCGCGTCCGGGACGGTCTCCCAGGCGGGCGTGGATTTCTTCATGAGGCCGTCCAGGTAGGAGTCGGAGTATTCCGTGTCGTAATCGAATAAATCGACGAAGATCAACGAATTTCGGTCCATCTCGAAGGTCGGCAAATTCTGTTTTCCTGTTACCCGCAAACCAAACTTTTTGTATAACAGATTCTTGTCAGTGCCTTTTAGGTATTCCTTGTTCGTCGAGATCAGGAGAGTGCCAAACTCTTCAGTATCCAGGTGAATGTTCGGACTGCTCTTGCCACCGGCGTTCGTGAGTTCTCCATAAAGATAAAACTCAGCATCCACCCAAAGCCTGGTGTTGCGCAAGTAGTGAGTCGTCCGGTCTATCATCAAGCGGCCTTCGTTCGCGCTAATGGTGACCACGTAATCTTTTTCAACGGCCAGATGCTGCAATTTTTCAATGGCGACCGCACTGCGTTCGTGAAGGAAATCGATCTGCCCTTGGGCAGTGATTTGTGCGAGAACCGCTCCGAACCCGATCACGCTTTGCATCACTGTCCGGAACCTGTGACGCACAGAGCCTTCATCGATCTCGTAGCTGATCAGTGGACGCTGCGAACGTTTCTCCGAAGGGAATAAAAGCCCGGACGCTTGGGAAAGGATCTCCCGAATCTCCTCGATATCGACCAACGCGGGCTTGAGCTCTTGTGCACCGACAAAACCCTCGATTCTGATTTCAATTTCACCCAAAGCATCCATCGCAACTGGAGAATGGTTCATCTTGCTTGATTTTTCAACCTGCAAACCGGGAATCAAATTATAGATCAAGGGCTGAAGGGGTGGTATAGGACAAAGACCAGCCGTGAGTGCCGCGACGCAAAGACCTTATTGCGGCAATTGCGCCGCGAGCAGTGTGAGTGCTCCCTCGGCTTTCTTTAAATCGGCGGAAGCTTTCTCCCAGGCGAGATCGTCCGCGGCGTGGTGGATGGAATCATAGACCCGGGCCAGATTTTTTGCCTGACCTTCGATCCGTTTCTGCGCGGTCGGTGCCAGAGAGATGGTTTTTTCTGGCAATGCTTTTAAGTAAACCTGCAATTTTTCCTCCGCATCGTGGGTGGCGTGGTCGTCCTTTTTTTCCACCGCAGCCAATAACACGGCGTGCTCAAGTTTGATCGCCGACCACAAGTCTTCCAACGTCTCGGGCAGGCTTACTTTTACAGTTTCTTCCGTGTGTTTGTGGCCGTGCTTCTGGCCATGGTTTTCTTCCGCGCGAAGAGTAGGCGTGAGGACGGCGATGGCAAGCAAAGCACTAATGCTGATTGGGATACGGTTTGTTTTCATAATGGTCGGTTTTTTGTGTGTGGTTAGGTGAGAGATTGGGTGGTTTGCAATCGTTTTTGCAAAGCGCGTCCGCTGCATTTCCAGAAAACCAGGGGACGCACGACGAGGTCGAGCAAGGTGCTGGAAAAGAGTCCGCAAAAAATCACCACGGCCACCGGATGCAAAATTTCCCGTCCCGGCTGGCCCGCTCCCAAGAGCAACGGCACAAGGGCGAATCCAGCGGTCAATGCAGTCATTAAAACCGGGATAATCCGCTCTTGAGTGCCGCGAATAATCATCGCTTGATCAAATTTTTCGCCTTCGACTTCCATCAGATGCAGATAATGCGAAATCATCATAATACCATTGCGGGCAGCGATGCCGGTGAGGGCAATGAAGCCGACCATCGAGGCGATGGAAAAAACTCCACCGGCGAGAAATTTGATCCCGATGACCGCTCCGATAAAGGCGAGGGGGATGCTCATCATCACCTGTAAAGCGAGGGAAAGACTGCGAAATTGCAGATATAAAACGAGAAACATCGCCATAAAACTGAGCAGGCTGAGCAGCAAAATCAGCCGCGAAGCCTGGGCCTGACTCTCGAATTGTCCGCCATAAGATAGGGAATAGCCGACGGGCAGACGAATCTCTTGGTCGATGCGTTGCCGCGCTTCCTCGACCACGCTCACGAGGTCGCGTCCGGCGGCGTTGGCGGAGATGTAAATGCGGCGCTGACCATTTTCGCGATTGACCATGTTGGGGCCTTTTGCCTCCTCCACATCGGCGACGAGGCCGAGTGGAACGAGGCGTCCATTGAGGGTATCGATGGGGAGATCGCGAATCGATTGCAAATCGCGGCGGGCCGAATCGGGCAACCGCAGAACGACATTGTAGGAACGCTGCCCCTCGATCACGCGGGTGATGGTTTTGCCCTGGAGAGCGAGTTCGGCGTATCGGGCCACTTCGCCCGGACGCAATCCGTATTGGGCGGCGCGTTCGCGATTCACGCGGACGTGGACCTGGGGAATAAGAGTCATGCGTTCCACCTGGGCGTCGGCAATGCCGGGCACGGTGGCGATAACGGCCTGGATTTTTTCCGCCTGCTCGCGCAAAACGGCGAGATCGTCACCAAAAAGTTTGATCGCAATCTGCGCCTGCACGCCGGAGAGCAAATGATCGATCCGATGGGAAATGGGTTGTCCCACCCCGGTGACGACGCCGGGGATTTGCGCGAGTTTTTCGCGGATATCGGCAAGAATCTCCGCCCGGCTGCGGGTGGAGGGATTGAGTTCAAATTCGATCTCGGTGGAGTTTACTTCCTGCACGTGTTCATCGCCTTCGGCGCGTCCGGTGCGACGGCCAATCGTGCTGACCTCGGGCACTTCGCGGAGGAGATTTTCGGCGATTTTTCCCACGCGATTACTTTCTTCGAGCGAAGTGCCGGGAGCGGCCAGAACAAAGACGGTGGCGCTTCCTTCGTTAAACTCGGGGAGAAATTCGCGGCCAAAAAAGGGCACCAGGGCCACGGCACCAAGCCACGCGGCCAGCACCGCGGTAAAAATGACAATTGGAATGCGGAAGCCCACTTTTAAGACTTTGGCGACCAACGTTTTACAGGTGCGAACAAGGGCGCCTTCGCGAGGATGAGCCATGCGCTTGATTCGCGGCAAAAGATAGGTGCATAGAGCCGGGGTAACCGTGAGGGCGACGAGCAGACTTGCTCCGATGGAAGTGATATAGGCCAGGCCGAGCGGAGCAAAAATGCGGCCCTCGATGCCATCGAGAGCAAAGAGGGGGATGAAAACCAGAACGACCACGATGGTGGCGAAGACGATGGAATTGCGCACTTCGCGGCAGGCTTCGAGCACGACTTTGCCGCTTGATTTCGGTTCACCTGCGAGCCGGTTTTCGCGCAGACGACGGAAAACATTTTCCACATCCACGATGGCATCATCGACCAGCTCGCCAATGGCCACGGCGAGACCTCCGAGGGTCATGGTATTGATGCCGAGACCGAACCATTTGAAGATGATGAAAGTGATTAGGAGGGAGAGGGGGATGGCGGTGAGCGTGATAAACGTGGTGCGAAAATTGAGCAGAAAAAGAAAGAGCACGATGGCCACCATGAGACTGCCGTCGCGGAGAGCTTCCTCGACATTTTTGATGGCGCGTTCGATGAAATTGCTTTGCTTAAAAAGATCGGTGTGGATGGTGACGCCGGCGGGCAACGTGGCTTGCAAGGTGGCGAGCTCTTTTTCGATGAGGCGGGTGAGTTTGACGGTGTCGGCATTGGGTTGTTTGCCGATGGCGAGGATGACGCCGGGTTGACCGTTGATGCCGGCGTCGCCGCGTTTGACGAGTGGCCCGCCCTGGCGGAGTTGCGCCACCTCGCCCAGGGTGATCGGGGTGCCGTCGGGCAGGGTTTTAATGACGGTGCCGGTGAGATCGTCGCTGTTTTCCACGCGGGCAAGATTGCGGATGAGTTTTTCCTCGTAAGGTTCGAGGAGAAAACCGCCCGAGGAATTGACGTTGGATTCCTCAATGGCGGTCTCGACTTCGTGAAGGGAAAGATTAAAGGCGATGAGCTTCTGCGGATCGACGAGAACCTGGTATTCCTTGAGGTCGCCACCCTGAATGGTCACTTGCGAGACGCCGGGAATGGCCAGCAGGCGACGGCGAATATCCCATTCCGCGATGCCGCGTAAATCCTGGGGATTGACGGTCGGGGAGGTGCTGGTGAGACCCACGGCCATGATTTGTCCCATGAGCGAGGAGATGGGGCCGAGAGCGGGGATGATGCCTTCGGGAATTTGTCCGACAGTGCCCTGGATGCGTTCGGCGACGATTTGCCGGGCCAGATAAATGTCGGTGTCCCAGCCAAATTCGACAAAGATGAGGGAAAGGCCGATGCCCGACATGGAGCGCACACGTTCGACATGGGTGGCGCCATTGACGGCTGTTTCGAGAGGCAGAGTGACGAGCGTTTCGACTTCTTCAGGAGCCAGGCCGCGGGCTTCGGTAAAAATGGTGACCGTGGGGCGATTGAGATCGGGAAAAACATCGACCGGCAATTGCGTGAGCACGAATCCGCCATAAACCACGATGAGCGCCGCCAGGGTGACGACGAGGAGACGGTTGCGAATGGAAAACGCGATGATGCGGTCGAACATGAATCGGTGCGATGGCTAGTGGGTGTGTCCGGCGTGGGGATCGGCGGCGGCGGGTTCGCTGCCCTCGGGCAGGACGTATTGGAGCTGGTAATTGCCGACGGTGACTACTTTTTCGCCGGGGAGAAGGCCTTCGACGATTTCGTTGAGATCGCCACTGCGCAGGCCGAGAATGACTTCACGTTTTTCAAAATGGGCGTCCTCATTTTCGACAAAAACGAACAGTTTACCCAGGGAACCGAGCACGGCTCTGCGCGGAATGGCCACCACGGCTTGGGGGGCTTCCAATTCGACCAGCAGACGTCCGCGAAAGTTGGGGCGCAACTGATGCCGGGGATTGGGGATGGCTGCGTAAATATGAAAAACCGGGTCCTCCGGTCCGTGCCCGGTATCGATGCGTTGCAAGACGCCTGGAAAAGTTTCGCCGGGATGGACATCGACTAAAAAAGTTGCGCGAGCACCGAGTTTTATTTCGTTTAAAATCGGCGACTGAAAAAACAATCCCTGAGCGAGTAACTCCGAATCGTCGCCCACTTCGACGAGGCTGGTCTCGGAGGTGAAGGTGCGTCCGGGCATGGAATTTTGCCGGATGACATGCCCAGCAATGGGCGAGACGAGCGTTTGGGCCGGGCTGCCGACAGCCAGCGGGGTGACTTTTAAAACGGGATCGCCCGCGCGCACGCTCTGGCCTAATTTTACGAGCACTTCGGTGACTTTGCCGGCAAATGGCGCACTCACCTGGCCATGTTTTTCGGGGGGAACGACGAGGACGGCGCTGACCTCGGCGGTGCGGGCCAGCTCGTGGATCCCGGCTTCCACGATTTGCAGGCCGAGGTTGCGTCGTTGCACTTCGGAAAGGTAAATGGCACCGGCGGCTTCGGCGGCCTCGGCAGTTGCGGGAGTCAGGGAGGTGAGAAGGATTGGGGCGAGAAAAATCAAAAAGAGAGCGTTTTTCATAAAGTGGATTTTGTGGGTTCCAGATACTTCCGACTCACGGCGGGATGACGTCCGGAGATCGAGATTAAATCGGCGTAAGCCTCGGCCAGCCGCACGAGGAGCGCGGTGTTTTGCAGGCGGAATTCGGAGACCTGCGCGCGCAGGGCAAGCAGATCACGCAAATCGATGCGCCCTTCCTCAAAGCCAGCAAGCAAAGCTTTTTCGGCTTCGAGAAGTGGGACCAGGGCTTCGGTGGCGAAGGCGGATTTTTGGCGCTGCAAAAGTGTGATCGTCTGGAGTTGAGCGACGAGGGAATTTTGCATTTCCAAGCGGATGGCGGCAAGACGCGCGTTGGCTTCGTCGCGGTCGGCAATTTTTTCTGCGCGACGCCCAATTTTTCGATCCCAGACGGGCAAAGGGAGGGAGACAGTCAGGCCTGCCATCTGGGTGGTGCCGAGGCCGCCGGGGGCGTCGTTGCTGCGTTCGCTGGAGGTATCGACCCCGATGCGCAGACCTTCCCAAGCTTCGGTGCGGGCCAGGCGGATTTCGAGGCTGGCCCGGTCGGCTTCGAGGATTAAAAGTTCGGCGTCGGGACGATGTAAAACGGAGGGGCGGGCACCGGCGAGAGATTGCAGGTGGAGGACGATTTGGGCAAGGGAATCGCTTGGGATAAGGGCTTGTTCGGCGGATAATCCGAGGAGAGTTTTCAGGAGAATAAGAGTGGAGGCCGCTTCGGTGGTGGCGGTGAGATGTTCGCTCCAGGCTTTTTTTTGGGCGGCGAGCGCGATGGCAGTTTCGGAAAGAGAACCCTGGCCGGAGACGACGCGTTGACGGGCCAAAGTGAGGGTGCGGGTGAGTTCGTTATCGATGCGAACCCAAGTGGTAGCGCGTTCCCGGGCGGCAACATTATCCAGGTAAACTTGGTGAACGCGGCGGATGAGGAGACGTTCTTCGTTGCGAATTTCGCGAAGCGCCCGGACGACATCGAGCCGCCCCAGTTCGCGGGAAAGCGCGAGGCGCGAGGTGAGGGGGAAATTCTGGTAAAGTCCCACGCTAAAAGCGTATTCGCCTTCAGCGGTCAAAGCGAAATCGCTCGCTCCCGACACGCTGACCTCGGGATTGGGCCAGCGTCCGGCCTGGATGAGGCGGGCCTGGGCTTTTTGCACGGCGAAACGGGCTGCTTGCAACTCACGATTATTTTTAAGCGCAGTCTGGACAGCGTCGTCGATGCTGATGGCGGAACCCTGCACATGGCCGGCGACGAGAAAGAGCATTCCCAGAAAAAAACCACCCCAACGCTGCTTCATCCGCCTTGGGCAGGGCAGGGGACGATGGGGTAAACTGGAGATTGGCATACACTTTGCAAACGAAATCGGCGAGAGCGATCCCTCAGATTTTTTTCAAAACAATCAAGAGACGTTTTTTAGCCCGGGCAGTTTTATTTTCCACTGCCTTGGGGCTGATGCCGAGTCTTAGGGCGGCTTCCTTATGCGATAAACCCTCGATGGCGGTGAGCACGATACAGGCGCGCAAGGCAAGCGGCAGACGAGTGATGGCGATCTGCAGTTTTTCCGTCCGCTCCAGATTTTCCTGGGTGAACGGAGCGCTGGCGATGGAATGGCGGTCGCTCATTTCGGGCAGCCACTCGGTGGATTGCTGCCTTTGTCGAAATGCCCGGCTGCGGAAATAATCGCGGCACAAATTACGGGCAATCTGATACAGCCAGGCCACGAAGGGGGCCTCGGGTTGATACTGTTGAATTTGAAAATAAACTCTCACAAAGGTTTCCTGGGTGAGTTCGTCAGCATCGGCGGCGTGGCCGATCATGCGATGAATAAAGGTTTGCAGCGGACGCCGATGACGCTCAAGCAACCGATCCAGACCCTCATTTTCGCCGTTTTGCAGAGCCTGCACATCGGGCCAGTCGGGATCGCTCATGGGCCATCACTCGTCGCCACCCTGCCGTCGCAAGGCTTGCTGGGTGAGATCGATCAACCGCTCATACTGTGCTGGCTCAATCACTTCTTTCATCTCAAAAATATGCTCCAGAGTCGCTTCCTGAAGTTGTCCCTGGGCTTCGTGGATGCTCTTGACCGCAGCCTGCACGCGGGGCGAATTGGCACGCTCTTGCTGAATGGCGCGGGCGAGTTCCTGGTTGGACTGGCGGATGACTTCGGTGAGATGGCGTTTCGTCTCCTCGTAACGTTTTTCGGAAGGAAGCAGACGTTTTTCCTGGGCATCGGTCATCCCCAACTCGGCATGGATGTAATCGTGAAAATCTGCGCTTCGGGATGTCTCAGCCGTGCGCATCACCCAGGCGGTAATGAGGGAGCTGGTGGCGGCGACGACACTTAAAAGCACCAGACCAGTCAGTAAAATTGGCCATTTGCCTCTCATTGTTTGGCCAGTAACCGAGCGTGAATCATTCCAGCGGCTTCGGGTTGGAAAACACCCAGATCCAGAGCTTGGACAGTCGCCGAAGATCTGGAGTTTCCGATTGTTTTTGTCGTGAATGTGCCGACCAGCAAACCCATCCCGACCGCAAGAGCAGCGCCTCCCAAGGCCAGCCGGGGAAAGAGGCTTTGCAGAGCCTCGCTCCAATCTCGCAAAAGTCCGGACGGCTTTTCCTCGATCAACGCCCGACGATGCCGCACCTCCCGCCACACGGCTTGGCGAAAGATTTCATCGCCAGTCGGCGGTACAACATTTGCCATGGATTTTAAGAGGTCATCGAGCGCAGGGTCTTTCATTTCATCTTAGGCTAACGACGTTGCCGGTCAAAATCCCTCACGAAATTTCCTGGCATGGAAAAAAGTCAGCCGCCGTGGCTTTGATAAATAAAATGGGCCAGAAACAGAACTGCCAGAAACCAGGCCAGCGGCGTGACTTGCTTCCATCGGCCGAGAAAAAGATTCAAGGCTGCATAAACCAAAAAACCGAGGGCGATCCCTTCGCTGATGCTAAAGGTCAACGGCATCGCCAGCATCGTCACCACGGCCGGCACCGCTTTGGTGAAATCCTTCAAATCGATATCGAGCACGCCTTGCATCATAAAAATACCCACGATGATGAGCGCCGGCGCCGTGGCCACCGCCGGGATGATGGCGATGAGCGGATTTAAAAATAGCGCGAGAAGAAAACAGACCGCCACCGTCACTGACGACAGCCCGGTGCGGGCTCCTTCCTCGACTCCGGCAGCGGATTCGATGTAAGGCGTAACCGTGGAAGTGCCCAGGCAGGCACCGATCATGGCTGCGCTGGCATCGGCGGTAAAGGCGCGTCCGATTTTTGGCAGGTTGCCATTTTTATCGAGTAATCCGGCGCGATTGCAGACTCCGATCAAGGTGCCCATGCCGTCGAAAAGATCGACAAAAAGGAGGGCAAGAACCAGGGGAATGGCCACCCCTGGTTCGCGCCAGAGAAAGGAAAGATCGAGTTGCATAAACGTCGGGGCCAGTGAAGCGGGCAGGGCAAAAATGTTGCCGGGAGTCGCCGTAATCGGACCATTTGCGCCGTGGATAAAAAATCCGAGGCCGGTGACGACGAGAACACCAATGATGACGGCTCCCTTGATTTTGCGGGCGACCAGGGCACCGATGAGGACCACTCCGCCGAGGACCAGCCAGGGGCCGGGCGCGCCAAAATCGCCCAACCCAACCAAGGTGGCCGGGTGCGCGACTACGATCCCGCCGTTTTTGAGTCCGATAAAGGCGATGAATAATCCGATGCCGCAGGTGATGGCTAGTTTAAGCTCGAACGGAATGGCTTCGACCAGTTTTTTGCGCAAGCCGGTAAGCGAGAGGACGAGAAAAAGCAGCCCGCCCCAGAACACCATGCCGAGGGCCGATTGCCAGGGGATTTTCATGGCGCCGCAGATGGTAAAGGCAAAGAAAGCGTTGAGCCCCATGCCGGGAGCGAGGGCGAGAGGGTAGTTGGTCATGAAAGCCATGGCCAAGGTCATGATCGCCGAAGCCAGGGCGGTGGCGGTGATGAGGGCGCCGATTTCCATCCCGGAGGCGGAGAGGATTTGCGGATTGACCGCAAGGATGTAGGCCATGGCGGCAAAAGTGGTGAGGCCGGCGGTGAGTTCGCGCCGGACGGTGGTGCCGTTTTCTTTGAGTTGGAAAAAAGTTTCGAGCATGAGGTTTGGTTGAGGCTATCCGCAGATTTCTCAGATTAACGCAGATTTTTTGCGGTCAGTGCGTTGCTTTTAGTGTTAAAAATTTGCGGGAATCTGCGGACGATCTTTTATTTAGGGGTGGTGGTTTCGTAAGTTTTCCAGTCGGCGATGAGGGTGTGGACCACTTTGCTGCCTGCGAGATAGGCGGATTCGAGCGAGGGTAACATGCCGCTGTATTCCTCCGTCATGCTTTCCATGGCGGTCTGGGCGGGATGCGGAGTGCAGTAATTGCTGCCGGTGCGCAGGAAAAGCACCCGTTGAAAATCGACTTTGCCCAAGGCGGAACTTCGTTCGAGGGCGGCGGCGATGCCTTGATCCTCCATGTTGGACATGACGAAATCGCCCTCCCCGCCGGTGTAAAGTTTTGTCCAATCGTTGGCCCATTTCGTGAGGACGGTGCCGTGCCAGTAACGGCAGGAGCCGACAATGTCGCCGAGGAGAATTTTTGGCGGTTCCTGGGCGGGTTTCCAGGCGGTAAATTTGGCGCGGTGCGCCCTGGCATCGTCGGTCTCTGGAATAACGATGTCTTTGGTGAGTTGGTAGGCCCAATTGACGAGTGCGGGATTGAGTTTCCAGGCCATGGGTTTGGGAGCCCAGGGGGCGTCTTTCGGAATTTGATTGGGAATTTTTCCGCCGATGGGGACGATGCCATAAGGCCAGTCGGGCTTGGTTTCGCGCGAATCAATTTCGTAAGCGATATCGCCATCGACGATCCAGCGCGCCCAGGCGGCGCTGCCCACGCTGGCATTTTCGGGATCCACGCCAGCGATGCCAGCGATGAGAAAATAAGTTTTGGAAAAATCAAAGCGCGGGTCGTTGATGAGATAGGTGATTTGGACGGCGGACCGCACGGTGGTGCCACTGACCACGCCGAAGACTCCCTGATCGTTGGAGAGCACGGGATGATCGAGGCCGGGCACTGTGATGGGGTTGGCAAATTTTTCGCGCTCGGCCCAGAGTTGAAATTCGCCGGGGACATCGCCGGTGTCTTGTCCGATCTCGAACGTGGAAATGACCACGACTTTGGGACGGATGATTTCGGCGGCGTGGACTGACGGGATCCCTAATAATGCAACGAGCGCGAAAGCTCCGGGTAGCGGCCGCGACTTGGGTGCGGGTTTGGGCGATTCATTAAAAATTTTCCCGCAACTGGCGATCGTCGCGCTTCTCCAAAAAGTGCGCTTCGCGATGGATAATGCGTTTTTGGCGACTCGCCAAAAACTGCACGCGAGTCGCGTGCGCTCCCCGGCGTCGGGGGTTGCGGTTAAATTACTCTGGGATGGCATTTTCATAACGATTTCGTGGACGACCTTTTTGCGCAGCATGTAGGCGGCTGGATACGCGCTGGTAGAATCTGATGTTAGAAATGAAATGTGCGGTCATATTTGCAGAAAAGAAAATGGCCCCGCACCTGGACAGGGCGGGGCCATCGAAAACTTACGATTGGTTGGGAAATCCCTGTTTCCCTGCCCAACCAATCGTGGGTGAGTGTTAAATGTTAGAACTTGATGGTGATGGTGCCCTCGAAACGACGGGGAAGGTCGGCAACGATCCCATCCAGTGCGTAAACGGGGTTGGATGGAGACCAGTTTTGCTCGTCCGTGGCATTGAGGCAGGCAAGGCGAGCCTCGAAGTTCTTGTGTTTGTAGAACAAAGTGGCATCCACACTATACTGCCAGGGGACTACGACAGTTCCGGGAAAATCCACGTTGAAAGGACCAGTGACAGTGCTCCCGAGTATAACTCCAAACTTACCGATGCGGGTGTCGATGCTATAGCTAACCAAGCCATTGAAAAGGTGGTCAGGCAAGGCAGGCTGTTCGTAATTTGCAACCGGGTAGGCAGTTCCCAACCCGCCGAAGGTGTCAGTCACGACGCTCCCTGGGAAAAACGAGGGAGCATTTGGCGCATCGATTGCATAGGTTTGAACTGAGAAGGGCGACTGATTTTTAAGCTGTGCATCCAGGTAGGTGTAACCAACAGTCGCATAGAAGTTTTTGTTCGGCTGATAGTTTGCCTCGATCTCAAATCCATACACATCGAGCGCGTTGGAACCTGCTCCGATGGTTGGGACAACACGAGTCTGCTTAAACGCTGCCGCTCCGATGAAAACGGTGTCTTCGAACAAGCTTGCTTTAACGCCGAACTCAAACAACTCACTTTCGCGGCGCAATTGCGATTTAACATTGATACTATCCTGTGCGACCAAGATACCATTTTCTAATCTTGTCGCTGGAGTTGGAAACCCCCCTCCATTGGCTGATGCGGTGGATTGGCTGTAGTTGTAAGTGAAGTAAGTGGTCAACCACGGAAATGGTTTGTAGGACGGACTAATATTGAAGTTGGGAATACCGACCACAGTGCTATCCTCCCCGTCAATGCCTCGCTCGGCGTTGGTCTGCCCTTGAAAGCGCTCGATGTAATCGGGGCTAAAGAGGGGATCAATCGCCTCGACATAAAGAATGTCTAAACGAACACCCATCAAAAGGGAGATTTGCTCGGAGAACTTTAAGTCCGCTTGTGCAAAAGGCGAAATGTAGAGTTGCCGGGAGCGATTGGTGTCGCCACCATTAACGTTATCAATACCGGGTGATGCCACGCGCCCCGGATATCCGGGAACTGGGACTGACCCGTCAAAGTTAACGTAGTCAATCAACTCACGTGGACGACTGAGGTCCCACGCATTGGCCGGCTCGTTATTGAAGTCATTGAACGCCGTGACTTCTTGGTAGCGAAGATCGAGACCGAAGTTAACCGAAGTCTTGATCGTGTAAGGCGGAATGGTTTCCATGACCGTCTTTCCGTCCTTGCTCATACTGTCTGAGGTGGAGGACGGCTTGGTGGTCCCAACGGACGCTGGCTGCCATGCATAGGGAGTCTCAAAATCCATCCGAAACTCTGTCCGGTTCCCGATGGATTGGGCCGGGTCGATGATTTCCGAGTAATAATAAGAGGACAGGGTCTGTCGTTTGACCCATTGATACATCGTGTTGTTAACAATCGTGAAATTGTCGGCAATGTTGAAAGTCTGGATGGCTTGGATGTTGAAAGTGCGTCCGTAGGAGCCATCGCTAGGGCGAAGAAGGCGGACGCTACGATCCAAAGTAATAGTTTCGCCAAGAATGACAGAGTTGAACCCGCTGTTGACATCGCGATTGTCAATGACACCGTCGCCATTCTGATCGCCGACAAATCCGGTGATGTAACGATTGTTATCGACCAAATCCTGGGTGACACGGTTGACGCCGAAGTTTTCGGTGTAATCGGCGAAGAACATTTCGGCGTTGAGTTCCAAGGTGTAATTGGCGGAAGGCGTCCAAGTGATTGCGCCGTAGATGGCCTGCGTATTTTTGTTGCCATTTTCGTAGAAGCTGCCGGATTCCTCACCGGAGTAGGAAACGCGATAGGCGAGCTGGTCGGCGATGATGGGACCGCCGATGTCGAGGTTCCAGCGACGTTGCTCAAATTCACCCAGGGTGAAGCTGGCCGAGCCTTGAAACTTGCCGAAATAGGGACGTTTGGTGACCAAATTGATGAAGCCGCCAGTAAAACCGTTGGAAACACCGTAGATGACCGTCGGCGGACCTTTGAAAATATCGACGGACTCAACCGAGTTAAAATTAATCGGCAGGCCATTGCCATTGTTGGTGAGGGATCTTTTCATCCCGTTGACAAGGACGTCCGCAGTCTGACCGCGCAAACTGGGATTGGAGGGAGCACCGAAATTGCTGCTAGTATAGCTGGAGGAGGTGAGTTTCGAGAAATCGCGCACGTCCTGAATGCTGATGGCGTCCAATTGTTCGCGGGAGATGATGGTAACGTTACGAGGAACGTCCTGAATGTTGCGATCCAACCCGAATGCGGCGTTGTAAGGCCGGACGGTGGGCATGATCGACTCGGCAATGGGCACTTCGGCGCCCGTGACGAGGAGAGTATCCAGCTCAGCACTTTCCTGAGCGTGGACGGCAATGGTGGAAACCGCGACAAAAGCCGCAAGAGTCAACGATTTAGATAATAATAGGTTTTTTTCCATGATAGGTTGTTGGCACGTGCCGCAGTAGCATCTCATGTGCCATATCTTAGTTTGTCGGCGCAACCCAGTAAAATTTGTGATAACTACAGCAATCAGCCCGATGTTTAATGGTTTTTTTTATCCATACTGGACTTTTCGCGACAATTTCTCAAAAAAGTTATTTTTAATAAGGGTTTTTCATTATTCGACTAGCCAATTAAAAATTATTTGCCTATCTCCGTGTTTTTTTTGCAAAAGTTTATTTATGTCTTCCCGTTTTATTTTTCCCTTTATCACTCTGGCCGTTCTGATCTCGCTTTGCGGTCAGGCTCAAGCACAAACTTCGATCACCTCCGTCAATATCATCGATCTAGTGGTGACGGATCCTCTCCTGCGCAATGGCGTAAGCGGAACTGGCGGTCCATTTACGGTTACTTACAACGGCATCGAGCGGCGCATCGATAGTTTCATCGCAGCAGGCGATATTTATGCACCGACCGTGGTGGGTCAGGCAGTGGCACGCAGAAATAATGCGGCAAGCACTTTTCCGCAGACCAATCCTTCGCAAACCGCAGCCTGGAATGCAGCCATCTCCGTGAGCGGCACCACACATACCGTCAGCGGGCGGTATTTAAATACCATGGATGCGTTGTTCACTTCGCGAAACATTCTATCGGGCACGGAAAATCTTTTTGTGAACCAGAGCGCCAACGTGGGAGACGTGGTGAACAATGTGGAGCGGATGGATTTTTTGTTTAGCCTCGGTTTCCAAGCATCGAGCACCACAGGATTTGCCGTTTTTGAGCGTGGACGTGGTCCAGGATCGCCAAGCTCCGGAGCCAATGGCGGCTTCAAAATCGCCGCCGTCACGGGCATCGACTCCAACGGCGTGCCGACAGCGTTCAGCGATGCCATCCTCATCGGCGAAGATTCCTACAATAATGGAGGTGTGGGAACCGGACTGGCCTCGCAGCGTTACGATGTATTCCGTTATTCCACCGCTGCCGGACCGGAATTGGATACGATGAACAATGCCAACATCGGTCCTCAAGGCGTGGCAGGGGTATTTGTAAAAACCACCGACCTCGTGTCTGCTGGCACCACCATTTTCGGTTACGCCGTGCTGGGCGAGGACGGTCCCACGAATAGCGTTCAAATTGTAAACTGGCTTGACACCACCAACTGGCTCACCAATTCCGGTTTTAGCAATGATGTCGATATGGTGGCGACCGGCGCGGTGGTTTATACTCTCGTTCCCGAGCCTACCGTTGCCTCTCTCGGGATGCTGGGCAGCCTGCTCCTATTTGGGAAACGACGCCGCAAAGCCTGAGTTTTCCTGAGAAAAAAATCACGCCGCACCGATCAGACTCGTCGCGCTTAGCCGGGCATAAACTCCTCCTGCCTCCACTAATTCATCGTGAGTGCCTCGTTCCACGATGCGGCCTTGGTCCAGGACCAAAATCTGCGTGGCATGACGCACCGTGCTCAGGCGGTGGGCAATAACGAAGCTCGTCCGCGTGCCCAGCAACCGTTCCAGGGCCTGCTGAATCTCCCGTTCCGTCTCCGTATCCACGCTGGCGGTGGCTTCATCGAGGATTAAAATCGGCGGATCCTTGAGCAAGGCACGCGCAATGGAGATACGTTGTTTTTCGCCCACGCTCAGCTTGACTCCGCGCTCGCCCACTTTGGTGGCGAGACCTTCGGGCAATCGCGCGATGAAGCCCCAGGCATTGGCATTGCGCGCAGCTTCTTCCAATTCCGCATCGCCCGCCCCCGGCTTTCCAAGGAGAAGATTTTCCCGAATCGAACCGTTAAAAAGGAAACTCTCCTGGGTGACCACCCCGATATTCACTCGCAAGTCGGCCTTGGAATAATCGGCCAATGCGCGTCCATCGATCTCGATGCTCCCCGAGTCAAATTCATAAAAGCGCGTGAGCAAGTTTATTAAAGTCGATTTTCCCGCTCCTGTCGCCCCCACCAGGGCAATCGTTTCGCCGGGCCGGGCATGCAGCGAGATGTGACGCAAGGTCGGCATCTCGTCGGAGTAGGAAAAATTGACATTGCGATACATCACCTCGCCGCGCACCCGTTCCCCGGTATCCACATCTGCCGCCCCGAGTTCCGTCGGGGTGTCGAGGATTTCAAACACCCGTTCCCCGGCAGCGCGGCCCGATTGAATGAGTTGATTAAGCGAATGCAACCGCCCAATCGGCTCGTAAAGATAGCGAGACAAGATTAAAAACGCGGTAAATTCCCCCACGGAAAAGGTGCCGGCCAAAACTGCCTGCCCCCCAAAAGCGAGCAGCAAAATAAGTCCGCACGATGTAAAAAAACTCATCGAAGGCTGATACAACGCCCAAGTTTTCATAACTACGAGTGTCGCCTGCTGTAACTGGGCGCTAATTTTATTGAAATGAGCATGCTCCTCACTTTCGCGCACGTAAGTTTTGATTTGACGAATCCCGGCCAGATTATCGTGCAAAAGCGAATTCATGGCCGATGAAGCCTTTCTCTGCTGACGGTAACGTTTGTGGGCCGTGAGCGTGTAAGCCAGGGCGCCGGCGACCAAAAACGGCACCGGCGCCAGTGCCAGTGCCGCCAGCGCAGGCTGGGTGGAAAACATCATTGCCCCAATGATTAAAATCTGCAAAATAGACACCGTTCCCTGCTCGATCCCATCGATCAACACTCGCTCGACCGAGTTCACGTCCTCCAAAATACGGGTCATAATATCCCCCGTGGAACGGTTATCGAACCATTGCAAAGGCAGCCGCTGGATGTGTTCGTAAAGATCGCTGCGAAGATCGAAGATCACTTTTTGCTCGAAAACATTGTTCAGCATGATGCGCAATCCGTTGAAGATATCCTGTAAAAAAAATGCAGCCAGCCCCACCAGCACCAGCGGCCAGAGCAACTCGGGTTTACCTCCCAGGATGGCCTGATCGATCACCCGCTGCGTCACCGTGGGAAAAACCACCACCAGCAAAGTCGAGGCAATCGCGCAGAGAATCGTCCCCGTGGCCATCCAAGGATATCGTTTTACGTAGGTAAGAACCCGAAAAACCGTGCGGAGTGGAGGTTTTTTGGCGGGTGTAGGTTCGGTATCCATGGAACAAGCACTTTGGCTGTTCCACCCCACAAACGCAAGTTGCGCCGGACGGAATTCCCCACTTACTTTTTACCCAATGAGATGGTCGGCACTTGACCGTCTGTCCATTGAAGTTACCGTCCCCCCATCATGTTGCATGGTTCTTCTCTTCCTCGTCGCTGGTTTTTGTTGGCAATGGTTTTGTCACCCAGCCTTGCCCTGGCCCATTCGGGGGCCCATTCCGCAGGCTTCATTCATGGATTGGAGCATCCGATCTCCGGGCTGGATCATCTCCTGGCCATGCTCGCCGTGGGATTGTGGGCAGTGCAACGCGGCGGACGCGCTCTCTGGGCTGTGCCGTTAGCTTTCATAGGCATGATGTCGCTCGGTGGTTTGCTCGGTCTCACTGGTTGGAACCTGCCTCAGTTCGAACTCGGCATCTTAAGTTCCGTGCTCATCCTGGGCGTGGTCGTCGCCCTGGCGGTGCGTCTGCCGGTCTGGCAAACCGCCGTCGTGGTGGGCACTCTTGCGGTTTTCCACGGATTCGCTCATACCGTTGAGACACCACACGCGGTCTCGGCTCTTACTTATAATGTCGGGTTTCTGCTTTCCACCGCCGCTCTTCACCTTGGCGGGATCGGTTTGGGCGTCGCTCTGGCCAAAATCGGCCAAACTCAATGGCTGCGTCTGGCTGGTGGCACCATCGCTCTGGTCGGGATCGGCCTCTTTCTCCAGTAAATGAAACCTACACAGCCCGAATCGCGACCTTCTTCTGATCCCATGGGCGGATGGTCCCCGCGCAAACTCATTCTGGCCAGCCTCGGCGTCGCCCTTCTTTCCTCTTTGCTCACGGGCGGACTCGTGGTCTGGCTGGTTTCGGGCACTAAACCAGTGGAAACTCCCGTTTTCACTCCCGGCGCCTCCAGCCACGAGGGCCACAATCACGACAACACCGCCACGCCGCCTCCCGGCCTCGTCGAAGCAGGTAACTGGCATTACGACCGCCGCCATTGGGCCGAGGCCACCGCCTTTTACGAAAAAGCGCTCGCCGCTGGCACCGATAATCCCAATGTGCGCACCGATCTCGGCAATTGCTATCGATTCCTCGGACGCGCCGACGATGCCCTGGAACAATATCTCATCGCACAAAAACAAGATCCCAACCACGAGTTCAGCCTCTTTAACCAGGCCACACTTTACGCCGAGGTCATTAAAGATCCCGTCAAAGCCAGCGCCATCGCCCGCGATTTTCTCGTTCGTTTTCCCCAAAGCAGCAACGGCGACATTCTTCGCCGAAATTTTCTCGCCGAATAATAAACTCCTGCCCCAGCCGGCGGATGACAGCGGCTTGTTTTATGCTACTCTCTTTTTCTCCATGAAAAAAAAACGCGTCCTACTCGGCATGAGCGGCGGAGTCGATAGCTCCGTCTGCGGCCATCTGCTCAAAGAGCAGGGCTACGATGTCGTCGGCGTCACCATGAAAGTCTGGCCTCAGGATTGCATCTCGCGCGCGGAAGACAAATGCTGCGGCCCCTCCGCCATCGCCGACGCCCGGGGAGTCGCCCATGCCTTGGGCATTCCGCATTACGTCGTGGATGAATCCAATCAGTTCGAGCAGCTTATCATCGAATATTTTTCCAGCGAATATCAGGCCGGGCGCACCCCCAATCCGTGCGTCATGTGCAACGAAAAGCTCAAATTTGGCAATCTCTGGACCAAGGCGCGCGCCTTGGGCTGCGATTACATCGCCACCGGGCATTACACCATCATCGAGCATCATCCCGACCGCGCCGTCCTGCGCAAAGGCATCGATCCGAAAAAAGATCAGTCCTACTTCCTTTTCAGCCTCAAACAAGAGCAACTCTCCCATGCCCTCACTCCGCTGGGCGGCATGTCCAAACCCGAAATCCGCGCCATCGCACGTCAACTCGGCCTGCGTGTTGCCGATAAAGTCGATAGCCAGGAAATCTGTTTCGTTCCCGGGAACGATTATAAAGCCTTTCTGCGCGGGCATTTGGGCGAAAAAGAATTTCATACCGGCGGCATTTACGACAAGGCAGGTAATTACATCGCCCCGCACGAAGGCATCGAAATGTTCACCATCGGCCAGCGCAAAGGTCTTCCCGGCGGTTCACCGCGCCCCATGTATGTGATCGATATCGATCCCGACACCAACAGCGTCATCGTCGGAGAAGCCGAGGATCTCGTCGCCGAGCAATTCGAGATCGACCGCATCAATTGGATAAGCCAGGGCGAAATCAACGAGCCAATCGACGTCAACGTAAAAATCCGCTACGCACATCCCGGCGCCGACGCCACGGTCTATCCCCAGGGCGACGGCACAGCCCGCGTGCGCCTGCATAGCCCGCAAAAAGCCGTCACTCCGGGACAGGCCGCAGTTTTTTATCAAGGCGACATCGTCGTGGGCGGTGGTTGGATTTGTCGTCAACCCGCCGCTGTGGTCCTGCATAGTTAGGAAAAACCATGTCTGGCGTCGTCGTTGCATTTGTCACTTTTCCCGATGGGGAGACTGCCCGGGCCATCGCTCGCGAACTTGTCGGCGAACACCTCGCTGCCTGCGTCAATCTGGTGCCAGCCATCGAATCCATCTACCATTGGCAGGGCGAATTAGTCGAGGAACACGAAGTGCTCGGCATTTTTAAAACCTCGGCCATCCATCGCGGACGTTTCCAGCAGCGATTATTGGAACTTCACCCCGCCGAGGTGGCCGAATGCATTTTTTTAGAAGTAACCGACGGTTCCGCCCCGTATCTGGACTGGGTGCGCTCGCAGGTTTTGCTCGGCAACTGGCGTAAATAGCCAGCGCGCCCACATTTATTGGCGCGAGAAGTTTTTTAAGTTTCCTGGTTGACAGACTTGCGGTTAAAAAACGAAAGTTGCCCTTGTGTCAGACGCGACACTTACCACCGGGAATAACAAAGGGCCTCTCAAAGTGTCTGGCTTGCCAGCCGGACCGCAATTGATGCGGTGGCTCTTTGGCTCGTGGACCCTGCTTGTCTTCGTTTTTCTCTATCTGCCGATCCTGTTGCTGACGGTTTATTCGTTTAACGACAGCAAACTCAACATTCGTTGGAAAGGTTTCACCCTGGAATGGTATCGCACGCTTTTCGAGAACACCGTTCTCATCCAATCCTTTAAAAACAGCCTCATCATCGCTCTTGCCGTCACCCTGTTTGCCACCCTGCTCGGCACTGCGGGCGCCTGGCTTTTGCATCGCTATCGTTTCCCCGCCCGACGTTTGTTAGGCTTGTTGATTTTCATTCCCATGGTGATTCCCGAAGTCCTCATGGGCGCCAGCCTGCGTCTGTTGTTTCTCTCAATTAGTTTTCCTCTCGGTTACTGGTCGGTCATCGTCGCGCACACCACGTTTTGTTTTCCTTTCGTTCTCATCGCCGTGCAAGCGCGCCTCGACAGCCTCGACCCTTCGCTGGAAGAAGCTGCTCAAGATCTGGGAGCCAAACCTTTTCGCGCCTTCTGGCTGGTCATCGTGCCCTACCTGATGCCCGCGATCATCTCCGGCGCCCTGATGTCCTTTACCCTCTCTCTCGACGAATATCTCGTTACGGTCTTTACCTATTCCTCGGAAGCCGCCACCCTGCCCATCAAAGTCTATGGCATGGTGAAAAAAGGCCTCGACCCCCAGCTAAATGCACTCAGCACACTCTTTATCGCCGCCACCGCCCTGCTCGTGGTGCTCGCCGAATTTTTCCGCAAACGCGGTCTTCGCTAACACTAACATCAACCCACAACACAAGGAAAACACCACCACCATAACACCATGAAAACACCACGCATCCCACACCTCATCCTCGCTGCCTTCTGCTGGCTGCTCACCATCAGCGGTGCATTTGCCCAGGGCACTCTCAGCATCTTTAGCTGGTCGGAATATATTCCGCAGGCCGTCATCGATAAATTTCAGGAATCCACCGGCATCAAGGTCTCCCTGGAAAACTATGCCTCCAACGAGGAAATGCTCGCCAAACTCGTCAGCGGCGGCTCCTACGATCTCATCCAGCCCAGCGAATACACCATCGAGGCGTTGATCAAGGAAAACCTCCTCCAGCCACTCGATCTCTCCGCCATTCCCAACCTCAAAAATATCGCGCCCGAATACCTCAACCTAAGTTTCGATCCTGCCAACAAATATAGCGTGCCCTGGATGGTCGGCTCGGTCGGCATCGTGGTTAACACCGCTAAAATCAAGGAACCCATCACAGGTTACGCCGATTTATTCCAGGAAAAATACAAACGTCGCATCGTCGTGCTCGATGACGCCCGCGAATTGGTCAGCGCCGCTCTCGGTTCACTCGGCATCCCCTTCAACGATATCACCACGGAAAACCTCGAAAAAGCCCGCGGCGTTCTCGCCAAATGGTTGCCCTTGGTCAAAGTCTATGATTCCGACAGTCCCAAGACTTCGTTGCTCAATGGCGACACCGATCTCGGTCTCGTCTGGAGCGGAGAAGGCGCCTTGCTCCTGCGCGAGGATAAAAAATTCAAATGGGTCGTGCCCAAGGAAAGTTCCCATCAATTTATCGACAGCCTGGCCGTTCCCAAAAAATCCAAAAACAAGGCCAACGCCGAGAAATTCATCAACTTTATTTTGCAACCCGAAATCAGCGCCTTGATCTCCGCCGACTTCCCTTACACCAACCCCAATCTGGAGGCGCGTAAATTGTTGTCGCCCGAAGATCTGGCCAATCCTGCCAGCTTCCCGCCAGCGGAAGACGCCGCCAAACTCAAGCTCTTTAAAGACATCGGCAAACTCGCCTCCGATGTCGATGCCCTCGTCACCGATCTCCGGGCCGACTAACCTTCCCGCACATGGCCGGAGCACCTGACAACGGAGGCGCGGACGATTCCGCCACCTTAAAACCACGGCCCGGTCCCGGGCCGTGGTTCTCGGTGTCGCCTCTCCTGCTCTGGCTGTCGCTCTTTGTCATCGTCCCCACGCTTCTACTGGTCGTCGCCTCTTTTTGCGATCGCAGCGGCATCGGGCAAATCGTTTTCGACTTCAACACCGACAACTACGCCCGCGCCTTCCAGGCACCTTATCCAGAGATTTTCGGACGCTCCATTTGGTTCGCCTTCCTCACCACCGTCATCTGCCTCATTCTCGGGTATCCGGTGGGTTATTTTATCGGGCGTTCCCCGGAAAAAATGCGGAACATTCTCATGATGTTAGTCATGATTCCCTTTTGGACGAGTTTTCTCATACGCACCTACTCCTGGATTTCCATTCTCTCCGAGCAAGGCCTCCTCAATGGCTTTCTGCTCTGGGCACAAGTCATCTCCGAACCGCTGGAAATGTTATACACGCCCGGCGCCGTCATCCTTGGCCTGGTCTATAACTATCTCCCGTTCATGATTCTACCGATTTACGGCAGCGCCGAAAAACTCGACAACGCCCTCGTTGAGGCCGCCTACGATCTGGGGGCTGGTCCCGTGCGCGCATTTTCCAATGTCATCATTCCCCTCACCAAACCAGGCATCGTGGCCGGGGTGATGCTGGTTTTTATTCCTTCGCTGGGCATGTTTGCCATCAGCGGTCTGATGGGAGGCGGCAGCCAGCAAATGATCGGGGATGTGATCTACAAACAATTTTCGGGAGCTAACAATCCGCCATTTGGCGCGGCGCTCGGCACTTTGTTGCTGCTCATCTTTGCCATCGGCCTCTGGTTCAGCAAGCGCAAAGAGGCTTAATAGTTAGAACAAGCGTTCCCACCAGGGCGGTTTTGCCGGCGGCTCCGGCGGGGCATCGGGCGAAAATGTTTTTCCGGCCCGCGTCGCCTGCCGCCAGTCGAGCAACCAGCCACGAGCGGAGATGTCGAGAATTTCTCCGGCCAAAGTCTGCGCCTGGCGGGAAATTTTTTCCAACAACACCGGATCCTGGAGCAGGGCGATGCATTCCGAAATCGCGTCGGCCGGAGTGACGAGAAGGCAGTTTTCCCGATGAATAAAGCCCAGTTTTTGCAAGGTGACATTGGGCGTCGTAACGATACATCCACCATCGAAGGCGATATCGAGAGTCTCCGGACGAAAGACTTCCAACGGTTCGCCTGCGACAAAAACCAACTGACACTGGGCCCGCAGAAGTCGTGCGGCATGGGAAAACTGCCCCCTCGCATCCGTCCGCCAGCTCAACGTCGGGAAAGTTTGCGAGATCGATTCAATCTGCATCCGACTCCAACGGCCTTCGCCCACTTCTCCCGGGTGGAACATCGATTCAGGGCCAATCAGGCCCACGGGAAAAATTTTGCTGGCGCTTTCGGCCACAGGCTGTGGCATTCCGGGATAATTGAGCACTTGAAACGCGGGCACCTCGGTCGTGGCAAATGTTTTCAAACCAGGATCGGTCCCGAACAACGCCGAACAGCTTAACGATCGGGCTGTGGCCACCTGATTCCCGCTCACCCTGCCCGAGGCATCCGAGACCAGCCAGGCGGCATCGGCCCGCTGCTTGTGAGCCTGCGTGTCGTTTGCAGTAGGAAAAATAATCGCCAGCGTAAAAGCCTCTCCCGGTGCATCGGAGGCAAACTCCAACCCGGCCAGCAAAGCCTGCGGAATTTTTGCCGATGCTGGAGTCAACGGTCGTCCATCCGGCGCGGGACGAAAATGGTAAAAAATCACGCTCATGCCTGGCTTGTCACCTCATTTGGCAATGGATTTTCCTGAATCCGGGCAAGCAACGGCTCCAGAAAACGCGTTAACTCTTCTGCTGAAGACCACGGCGGAAACAAGGCCGAGGGTTGGTAACGCGTCGGCACGGCTTCCCATTGCGGCAGGAGAATGGATTTAATCCGGTCGAGCAAAGGATGCCGCAAATCGGGAAAGCTTCCGGCAAACAACGTTGCCTCCCGATGGTGACCGGCCAGTTTTAATCCAAGCAGATAGGTGGCCCAGATAAGAGGATCGGGGGCCATGGCTGCACGCTGCACCGAACGGAGTAAAATCGCGCGCAACTCATCCAATGCTTCCTGCGGCTGGTGGCATCCCAACGCCGCCCAAGCCAGGAGCAAAGACGGTTCGGTGGTTTGTCTAAGCAAGTGTCCCGCGCGGGCTGCGGCGGCGGCGCTTGCGGCATACTCTCCCGCCCGCCAAAACCTCCGCGCCTCCTCAAGGGCTAGTTGAAAGGGAGAGTGCGCGCTCAGATGAATGGACTCGCGGCCATCGTTGTCCCCTGTGACTTCCAATGGTCCGCAAATCTCTTTCTGGAGAATGCGTTGCCCGGCCCCCAGACGTTGCCGGCAAGCCAGCCAGTCGGCAATCACGGTGCGATGGATGGCGCGATGATTTTCCAGAACGAAGGCGCGTCCGCGATCCGTGATTTCCAAAAGCCGCGTCGGATCGGCAAGCATGTCCCGGCATTTTTCCAACACATCGTCGGGCGCGGCAAAGAGACAGTTTTCACCATCGCGAAACCCCAGGTGGACAAGAGCTTCGTTGGGCTCGGTCACCAGACAACAACGGCTGGCGGGTATCTCCAGATTTTTCTTCATGAAAATATGGCGCGACGCTCCACAGGCGAGCGCCAGCCAGCTTCGATTCAGCATCTGCCCATAGGCAGCGCCAACCATCCGATGGCTATAGTTTTTTCCCGGCCGGGGAGAAGTAAAGACGGGGAAATGTTCTAATAAACGCCCTGCCACTTCGCGCCGCCAGGGATAACGCCAATCGTTCCCCGTGGAAACAAACCCATCGCCGATCAAAGCGATGGGAACCGTCTTGGGAAGGGCGAAATCGTAGCTCATTTTTTCGTTCACAAACCACGGGCAATAAAAAATCATCGGCGCGAAATCGCCCGCCATTTCCCGCATCCCGGTATCGATGCTAAAAATGGCCTCGACGCCCAAACGACTGGCCTGGGCAAAAAAAGCCTCCCTGGCCGGGCTGTGGGCATCCATCAGGCTCAAAGCAACGACGGGAACCCCGAGTCTTTCGCGAAAATCCAACGCCGGACCGCTGTAAAGCAATTGATATTTGGCACCAAAAAAAAGCACGAGATCGGGCGCGAATTTTTCTGCGACCGTAAGCAGACACTTCGCATCCTGCACCACTTCGATCTGGAAATGATGCCCCAAACCTTCCACCCAAGGTTGCACGGCCGAGAGTTGGAAATATTCTTCAACCTCGCGGGTGCAACCCCTCACAAACAGCAGCCGGGGCAGAATCGGTGCAGAAGTTTCGGGCAGAGCGATCATGATTGGGCTTTCGTCCCGGCAAAACTTTCCGCTCGCATCTCCCTCGCCTTTTCCCACAGGGCACAATCAGCGGCCTCCGCTTTGCGAATAATTTCCTGCGTCTCAGGATCGGGTAATTTTTTGGGAGGCAACCCGATGGCCAGCACTGGAATGGCGCAGGGATAGCCGTTTTGCTGTAAAAGTGTCCCGAGTTTTTTTTGTGGGCCGGCATCCACGCCTTCCAGCCCGATCCAGGCAAATTGTTTTAGTGCCTTGGTGGCGTTGGTCAGCATGAGATCGACGCTGGTCTCCGCTCCCGTGAGGGCCAGCTTGCGGCATTGCCGATTGCAGACCGAGACAGAGAGAGGCGAACGGTAAAATTCTCCCAGCGTGATTTTTTTTTCCACGATCCCGGCGTGGAGCGGGTGAGTGGGATTCGTCGAGAGATTGCGAAAACAATCGACCGCGCGCCAGATGGGATCGCCGATAATCGTGATCCAGATGTCGTCGGCCAGCAATTGCCAGAGGGCGCTAAGTTCTCTCGCATGAACAACCAGCCGCTCACGCCGCTGGCGATGAGCCCAGACAGAAATGGCCCGGTCGGCTGGATGGATCGTTTCATCGGCCACATCCAGGAGAAGACTTTTATCATTATAACCGATGCCACTTCCAGACAGGCTGGCCTCCAGTGCATCGCCCAATATTTGAGGACGAATACCAGGCAAAATCACCGACAGCACCCACTTTCCGCTGACAACGGTTGGCTCAACGGAATATTGAGAAATGGAGACAGACAAATGCAGGTGATTTTGGGAGTTTGATAGCTGGAAAGCTTATAACCCGCAAGCCAGAATCCATTTCGCGCCAGAATTTTTGAGGGACGGTGATTTTTTTCTTGTCTGTCGAATCACCAAAATCTATACAAAATATTGTCGGGCAGAATTCTCTGCAATTCACATTAATCAACACACTCAAACACACATCTCATTATGAAATTAAACATACATTCCGAAATCATCCCCGTTGGTCCTGTCATCACCCAAAGCATCCTTGCAGCGGGTCCAATCATCGATAGCGGGGTCTTTGGGTCGGGCACGATCATCACAGAATAATCGTCTTTTTTCTCGATAAAAAAACCTCCGCGACTCATCGTTGCGGAGGTTTTTTTATGTCCGGTCCCCATCTTCCTGTCGCCTCATTTTTGCAGCAATCTCCTGGTGGCAAACGGATTTACTTTCTCGGCATCTGCGGCATCGCCATGGCACCCCTGGCTCTCTGCCTCCAACGACAAGGCTGGCATATAGGAGGTTGCGACACGCAAACCGATCCGCCCATGTCGGATCGCTTGCGCGAAGCCGCAATCCTAATCGATCCGGCCCCCCCGGCCGACCTTGAAAACGTAAATCTCTGGGTGGCAGGACGATCCTTCCCCGCCGATCACCCGTTTCTGGCGCAGCTCATTGACTCCGGCTCCCTCGTCACCTCCTATCCCGAAGTGGTGGCCGCTCTGATCTTGCCCGCCACCCGCCGTTGGGCGATCACCGGGAGCAAGGGAAAAACCACCACCACCGCCATGCTCGCCTGGATCGCGGACAATGCCGGGCTGGCTCCCGATTATCTCATCGGTGGTGTGCCGGGGGTTTTTTCCACCGGATTACGTCTGGAGGGTGGTGCCCTCGCTATTCTCGAAGGGGATGAATATGCGTCGTCGCCGACGGATTTGACCCCAAAATTTACCCATTATCGCCCGACCGACGCGATTCTCACGAACGTTTTCCCCGATCACATCGAGTTGTATCGGGATGTGGCCGATTATCGCAAAATATTTGCCGCGATGCTCTCCGCCCTCCCCCAGACCGGTGTCGCGGTGGTCGCCGGAGATGAGGCGGCAGGCACAGCGGATTTGTTGCAACATGCTGCCTGCAAGGTCATTACGGTGGGGTTTGAACCGGTAAACAACGAGCGAATCACGGATTTTTCCGCTCATTCTTGTGGAGGTCATTTTTCTTTTATGGGAGCATTTTTCAATCTGCCTTTGCTCGGGCGCGCCAATGCCTTGGATGCCGCCCTGGCGACTGTGGCCGCAGACCATCTGGGGATTACCTCGTCGTTTTCTGCGAAGGCTTTGGCGCGCTTCGTCCCGGTGCAGGATCGTTTGCAAAGTGCCGGCACACCAGGTGGCGTGCGTTTTTATGTGGAAAGCAACGTGCATCCCGACGCCTTGTTGACCGCTCTCGGGGCATTGCGCGAAAGTCATCCTCAAGGCCGGTTGCTGTGCGTGATTCAACCGCAATATCCCGGTCCGGGTGATGGCTACGTTCAAAAACGCCTTCCCGAGGTTCTTACATTGGCAGATCACGTCTTGATCGCCCCGATTGCCGGCCAAAAACCCGAGGATTACACCCCTCCGTTTTCCACAGATCGCCTCGTGGCCGACCTCCTGGAACGCAACGTCGATGCCACCTATCAAAACACCCGCAAAGGCATCATTCACTGGATCGTCGAGCGGGCGCGCCCGGGCGATACCCTGCTCCTCGCGGTCCACCCGCCATCGCGACCGTATCTTCTCCATGAGGTAACCGCCGCTCTCCAAACGCGCCCTGCTCCGAACCTCGTGGTCCCATGAAAATCCTCATCACCAACCACTCACTGCGTCAGCGCGGAGGCACGCAAAGCGTCGTGATCGATCTCTGTCGTCTCCTCCGAAAAAGAGGGCACGACGTAATGATTTTTTCCGCCCGGCTGGGTCATATCTCCGAGTTGCTGACCGATGAACTTTTTCCTGTGGTAAGCGATTTAAGCCGGCTGCCAATGCGGCCCGACATCATCCATGGGCAGCATCACATGGAAACCATGGCCGCCTTGCTTGCTTTGCCCGATGTGCCAGCAATTTGCTACATTCACGGCATCGTTCCCTTGCAGGAACGCGTCGCCGTGCATCCGCGAATTTTGCGTTACATCAACCTTAGCCACAACGCAAACAAGCGAGTCATACTCGAAAAAAACATCCCACCCGAGCGAATGTCTGCGCTACCCAATTTTCTGCGGCTGGAGCATTTTTCCCCACCAAAAACCGCTCCCGTGAAACTGCGTTCAGCGGTTTTTTGCTCCAGAATACCGCCGCGCCCGTGGATATTGGAGCATCTGCGACGCATTTGTGAGGAACGCGGCATCACTTTTCATCAGGAACTCGACTGGGTGAAGGGAAATGTGGTGGATCCACTCCCGATTTATGACCGGCACGATTTGGTTTTCGGCACCGGACGCACCGCCCTCGAAGCTCTGGCCCGGGGATGTGCCGTGAGCACCACCGATGGCGAAATGCTTGGGCCGCTCCTTACTCCCGATAATGTCGCCGCCCGTCGCGAGATCAATCTTAGCCGCGCCATCTGGGAGGAAGGTCTCGCCGCCTCCGAACTCGCAGCCCAAATCGACGCCTACCAGCCTGCCGCACAAACGGAAACAACCGCTTTTATCCGTCAACACGCCGATGCGGAAAGCGCTATCGATCAATTGGTTGCACTTTACGAAGCAACTGTTGAGGAATGGAAAAAGCACACTCCCGATCCCGTTCTGGAAGCTGCCGCAGCCAGTGATTATTTGCGCGCCCTTATTCCCTTTGTGGAACGCGGACAACGTTTGGAACGTTATCAATCGGAAAACAAACACCTCCGTTCGCTGCTCAGCGAGCAAACCAAAGCCTGCCAGCGCAGTGAAAAAAATCTCGCCCGGCTCCGGTCTGCCTGGGAGTCTTTTCGTTCGCACGGCCCTTTTCACCGCTGGTTTACCCGTAAACTCGACCGCTCCATTCGAAACTTTCTAAAATCCAAAAAATAAGTCCGCAACTTTTAACCCGATTTTTGGTTTTATTCCATGTATGCAACCGCAAGATGATCACACCCTTTGGGATTTACTGGGGAAAGCTCGCCAGCCGCAGGTCTCGGGAAAATTCACCGACGATGTGCTGCGTCGCATCCGTTTATCGACGTCCGACACTGCCTCATCCTGGCAATCCTGGTGGAAAAAATCCTGGCGCACCCTCGGAGGCCTCACCACGGGTCTTGCCTTGCTGGCTTTCTTGTTCACCTGGCAAAACTCGCTCGCTCCCTCTCCCAACGATGTGCTGCTGGCCAAAGCGCCAGTCGATGATCCAGTCGCCTTCAAAGACCTGGACCTGGTCCTCAACGATAACGAATTATGGCTCGGCACCGTCTCTTACTAACCTCGCTCGTCCTCCTTGGGATCTCCTGCATTGGACCATCCCTTTTGGCTCAGGAACCGGTTGTAGGTCCGCCCATTTCACCGCCTCCGTCCGATTACGAGCCGCGGCCACCAAAATTTGGGGGCGAACCCCGTCCAGACGGTCCTCCCCGAGGCAAAAAATTTCGGAAACGCCTCGAAGAACTTAGCCCGGAAGATCGCCAGAAAGTCCTCGAAAAAATGCGCCGCTGGGAACAATTGCCGGGAGATGAAAAAGCTCATCAGCGATTTATCCAAGGCGAACGTGAAAAACGCACCAATCAGG
The DNA here is from genome assembly GCA_038225185.1 of Chthoniobacterales bacterium. Taxonomy (GTDB): domain Bacteria; phylum Verrucomicrobiota; class Verrucomicrobiia; order Chthoniobacterales; family DASVRZ01; genus DASVRZ01. The sequence continues at coordinate 21,903 of JBBRFA010000005.1, read as the reverse complement.
CTGTGGATAATGCCTTGAAAAACAGCGGACTGGAACTCAACGAGGAACAACGCCGGAAGTTTGCCGAAATCTATCGAGCCGAACGTCGCAAAGTCGAGGAAGAACTGCGCAGCGAGATGGACCAAAAACGCAAGGAACGTCTCCCGGCCCTGCAACAAAAAGTCGTCGAACTCTACAAAAAAGGGCAGTAAAAGCTAAAGCCGCTTTACCAAGTTAGATCCATCCTTAATACTAACCTGCAAATACTCAGACATGGGTTACCCACGAATGGACACTAATCAATCGCGATCTAGCATCAATTACCTTTTTTATGTGTCATTTTGAGTCCATTCGTTGTTAACCCGGACGACACCAGCGGGTTGCTACAGCTTGCGATGCCTCCGCCATCCATCTGCAATCTGACGAAGACTTTCACTAATGAATTTAACCTCGCGGATGAAACTTACGGTGGATCGCTTTTAAATGATCCCGATCCACATGCGTATAAATCTGGGTGGTCGCGATATCGGCGTGTCCCAACATCTCTTGAATAATCCGCAAATCCGCTCCATTACCCAGCAAATGCGTGGCAAACGAATGCCGCAGCAAATGCGGATAAACGTTGATCTCAATCCCGGCGAAACGGGCGCATTGCTTCACAATCTGCCATACCCGCACGGTGGTTAGGAGCGTGCCACGTCGATTTAAAAAAATCTGGCTCCCGGTTTTTTTCCCGACCACCTTGGGACGTTCCACCGCGAGATAATTGGCAATCGCTTCGCGGGCACGGGCACCCACCGGCACCAGACGCATTTTATCGCCCTTGCCAACCACCCGGATGAAACCTTCCTCAAGATTGAGATTTTCCAGCCGGGCATTCACCAGCTCCGAGACTCGCAATCCGCTGGCGTAAAGCAATTCGATCATCGCTTTGTCGCGCAACGCGGCGGGATGTTTTTCGGGTAACGATTCGAGCAAACGTTCCACCTGCAATTCGTTCAAGGTCTCGGGCAAAATACGCGATAACCTGGGCAAGGGAAGCACCCCCGCGATATCCCGGGACAGGATCTTACGCGCCGTTAGGAATCTAAAAAAAATTCGAATCGCAACAATCAGCAATTTGATCGAACCGGGAGCAAGTCCACCGCGTTTGCGATGGCCAAGGTAATCGGTGATATCCTCAATCGTCACTTCGTTAAAAGACAGGCGGTAACGTGTTTTGGCCAGCCACGCCGCGAAGCCTTCCAAAGAGATGCGGACCGAGAGTTGATAATTGGTCGATAACCCTCTTTCTGTCGCCAGATATAACAAAAACTCATCGATGGCCTCCTGCATGGCGGTTAATTGGACTCGTGGGTTGGTCTTTGTGTTAGCAAAGTTTTTTGCAAAAGAGCGTGACGCTCGGGATCGGTTGACGCCAATTCCGCCCAGGCTGGTAATGCTGGCGGAACAGACGGAGATTCTGATAATAAAACCTGCCCAAATTCTGCGACCAACGCTTTCTCCTGCCCGATGGAATACGTAAGGCCGTTGGCAATCGAGACATGATGATAACGCGTCACGGCTTCGCCCGCTAATTTATAATAGGCGCTGACCAATGCCTGAATGAAATCGGAGGTCATTCTAAGTCCTTCGCGCTGCAAATTATTCCGGAGACTCTGCCAGATTTCCGCTGCCAGACGCGTGAGACCCGACGGCGCGAGACCGCTGCCCGCCGGTTGATGTTTGTGCTCGTAATTGGCTCCCAGATCCACTTGGGCGACTTTTTCGGGTGGTAGCCGGCGATGGACCGAACAAAGCAAATCCACCTCCAGATCCCAGCCGGCCGGGAGTGCGATCTTTTCCAACTCCTTCAATCCCGCCCCAAATTCTCCTGCCAATGGGTAGCGAAAACTTTCCAGAAAATCGAGCAAAGGTGAGTGGCCCTCCACCCGCACCAGGGCCCGGAGCAATGGACCCACGAAGAGGCGGGTAACCCGTCCGAAAAGTTGTCCCGAGATTCTAGGGTAATAGCCTTTTACGAAAGAATAACCCAACTCGGGATGCAAAAGCGGCAGGGCGAGGCGGGCGGGTAATTCGCGTTGATAATTTAGAATATCCGTATCGTGAGTGATGAGGGTTCTGGCATGGCCTTCTCCTAGCAACCATCCTGTGGCAGCCCAGAGATTGAGTCCCTTGCCACTGCTGCCAGGGGGAAGAAGTTTGGTCAGGGCGGGATCGTCGTTCCAAAGTAAAACAAGACGGCGATCTTCCTGGGCTTTTAGTTTTTGAAAAGCCAGATGCGCCTCGGATGCGGAAGCCCGGTTGAGGCTTACGACGATCTGCGAAATCCACGAGGCATCGCGTAACGCGTCGAGAATTTGTTGAAAAGGTGGCCGCGAAAAATCCTCCCACGTGCTGGGCAGGACCAGGGCGGGCGGCTGGTTGAGTGCGTTGACCAGGAGATCGTTTTCGAGATGGGCAAGAGGCTGATCGCGCAGCCGGGAAAGTGTGCAGATGACACCTCGTTGATGGAAGTCGCTCACGTCGTCGCGGGCGGTGGATTTTCCAATTCCTCCTCGTCATCGTCCTCCTCGATTTCTTTGCGGAGACGTTTGGAAACGAACGGACGAAAGAAGCCGTAAAGTAAATAGCTAATGAAAAGCACGGCGGGCATCCAACGCCAGTAAAGAATCGTGAAAAGAATGATGACAATGAATGCGATGAGTTTGGGCACCGATTTCTGGGTGCGCCAGTTGATTGCCTTGAAGCTGGGATATTTAAAGTGGCTGAACATCATCCAGGATAGAAAGAGCAGCAGCGGGCCGAGTGCAAAACGCCAGGGGCCGATCTCCCGGTCGTTTTCCTGTAGGCCTAACATAAAAAGTGTGATCGAGGCGGTGACCCCGGCGGCGGCAGGAATGGGGAACCCGGAGAAATCCTTATCCAGTTCGGTTCCTTTTTCCTTGGCGGCGGCGATGCAATTAAAACGGGCGAGACGCAATGCTCCGCAGACGAGATAGACGGATGCGATAAGCCACCCGGCATTCCAGTCTTTCAAGACGATGCGATAGACTAACAATGCGGGCGCCACCCCGAAGGAGACAATGTCGGCGAGGGAATCGAATTCGCGTCCGAAGGGACTTTCCGCCCCCGAGAAACGTGCCATGCGCCCATCCAAAATATCAAAGACGCAGGCTCCGAGAATGAGCAGGATGGCTTGATGATAGTAAACGAAAGGCACGACGGCCTCGGGATTGTTAACCTGGATGAGGGCGCCTTCGATAATCCTCAGGATCGCCGTGAATCCGCAGAAAAGATTTCCCGCCGTCATCAGATTCGGCAGGAGGTAGATTCTGGGTTCGCCGGGATGCATTTTAAGGGAGGCCTGGCGTTTTAGCGATCGGCCAATTCGGCGATGGGAGTGGTGCCGCATTTTACGCGGTCGCCCACTTTCACTAATAACCGGGCGTCGAGCGGGAGATAGACCTCGGTCCGCGAACCGAAGCGGATCATGCCGAAATGTTCGCCTTTTTTAAGTTCATCGCCGACTTTGCTCCAGGGAATAATGCGCCGGGCGATGGCGCCGGTGATCTGGCGCACAACGAAAGTAACCTGCGAATTTTTAAATCCCCAGGTGATGTATTCGTTTAACCGCGTCGCGTCGGGGTGCCGGGCGTCGAGCATCTGGCCGAGATGATGTTGGCAATGGATGAGCTTGCCAGCCAACGGAGCGCGATTGGTGTGAACGTCGAAGACAGAAAGAAAAATCCCGATGCGTTGCATGGGTTGCCCGGTTACCTCGGGTTCGATCAATTCGGGGACGATGTCGGCGATGACGCCGTCGGCTGCCGCGACGACCAATTGATCCCCGGCTGGGATGGCGCGTTCGGGATCGCGAAAAAAGTAAAACACATAAAGGATAAGCAGGAGAAAAAGGCCCGCAAGGAGCAGGCCCAGCCAGTGTGGAATAAGGGCAGAGCCCAAGGTTGCGGCAACGAGGATGGCAAGGATCCAGCGTGCTTCGTATATGGTTTGCCAGCGCATGGCCTACAGTGTGAGCCTGGATGAGGGTGCGTCAAGCGATTGTTCGGCGGCACCATCGGTCACGATGAGATCTCCGCCAAAAACCGGCGGGCTTGGGCGAGAGCTTCCTCGAGTTTTGCGGGTTCCCTGCCGCCGCCCCGGGCGTTGTCGGGGCGGCCGCCACCTTTGCCACCGATCATAGGTGCCACGGTTTGGATGATTTTACCGGCTTGGAATCGGGCGGTATAGTCGGATGAGACGGAAGCGACTAGCGCGACGGATGCATCAACGGCACCGCCGAGCAGGACAACTCCGGTAAAGCCCAGCGATTTTAACGCGTCGGCCACGGTTTGCAGGGTATCGCCGTCAGTGGCACCGAGATTCGCAATGATCGTGGGAGTGCCATTGATCGTCTCGGAGTTGGCGAGGAGGGCGCGGGCGCGACTGGCGGCTTCGCGTTGCTGCGCGGCTTTGAGGGCTCGGTCGAGTTCCTTTTGCTGGATGAGCAGAGCGTCGAGTTTATTTTCGATCTCGGCCAATGGACTGTTCAGTTTTGCGGCAAACGTTTTCAGGCGTTCGCTATCGGAAAAAGCGGTTTCGTAGGCCTGCAAACCAGCCACCGCTTCGATGCGGCGCACACCTGCGGCCACGGCGGCTTCACTACTGATTCGGAATAGCCCGATCTCGCCTGTCGCCCGCGCATGGGTGCCCGCGCAAAGCTCCTTCGAGTAGCCGCCAATATCGACGACGCGCACCGTGTCGCCGTATTTGTCGCCGAAGAATTGCATGATGTCGGGCCGGCCCTTCACCTCGGCATAAGGCACCTCGGACCAGGAAATCGGGTCGTTTTGGACGATTTTCTCATTCACCAACCGCTCGATGTCGCGCACTTGTTGCGGGGTGAGCGCGGCGGAATTGAAGTCAAACGTCAGCTTGTCTGGCCCGACAAAAGAGCCTTTCTGCGTCGCTTCCTGCGAGACGACTTCGTGCAACGCCCAATGCAGCAAATGCGTCACCGAATGATGTCTTTGAATCGCCGCGCGACGCGGAATGTCGAGCTGAATCGTTACCTGATCGCCCACTGCCGGGGCATCGGCGTCTTCGAGAAAATGAAGCCAGGTATTACCCGATTTCTGCGTATTCGCAATGCGCCAAAGTCCACCCGCGCCCGTCAATTCCCCTGTGTCGCCGACCTGACCACCCATCTCGGCGTAACAGACGGAATTGGTCAGGATAACGACATTCTTTCCCTTTAAATTCAGCACCTCGGCCACCTGCGCACCTGCCTGCGAATCTTCGTAGCCGAGAAATTGCGTCGGCTCTTTTGTCTCGATCTCGGAAAGCTCGATCACCGTTTTCTTTTGTGCCGCACGGGCGCGTGAGCGTTGCTCATCCATGAGCTTTTCAAAACCTTCCGTATCCACCGTGAGCCCGCGTTCGCGAGCCATCAATTCCGTCAAATCCAGCGGGAACCCCTGCTCATCATAGAGCCGAAAGGCGAAAGCTCCGGGGAGCGCACGCGACTCGCGTGCCGCATTGGGCGACTCGCCCAATGCGCCCTCCTCCACCTGCGCAGCAGCACTTTTTTCCCCCGTCCAAAGCCAGCGATAATCCTCCGTATCTCGCACCACACCGGCATCCCATGGATTCCGACAAATATACATAAACTTTTCCTGCAAATCCGCATCCGACTGGATCAAACGATCAAACGACTCCTGATCCCAGACGGGTCCTGTTGTCCCCCGTAATTTGTTTATCTCATGTGCCGAAACGGACTTGATACTTTGCAGCAACTCCGTCAGCAAATAAAAAATCGGAGCACCCGTAACATCGTTCTCCTTTACCTGCGGCTCGAAAAGCAGGTCAACGTGGTCGGGCATAACGCTGGCTGCGTAAAGATGATATTTCCCATTTTCAAAAGGGAAGAGAACGCAATTAAGCACGATGTCGCGCTCGGCATCGGTGAGCGTGCAACGTTGAAACGTGGAAAACGTGACCGCGTATTTGCCCCACGGACGCTCGAAATGGGGGAGGTTGCGCTTGGAATAAATGGCGCCTAGGGCGATGGGGAGGGGAGATTTTGGCGAGTCGCCAAAATCTGCACGCGAGTCGAGTGCGCTCCCCGGCAGCTTCGCAGCTTCCGCCTCGAAGAGGGCTATCCCCTTATCCAACGTCTTATTAAACGCCTCCTCCTCGCGCTTGAGGGTTTCTTCGACGAGTTTTTGTTTGGCGCGTATTTCTGGAAAGATGTCGCCCATTTCGCGGGCGAGGAGGCCGACCAGTTTGTAGAAAAACGGCTCCGAAAATCCCAGGGTGCGCCCATAACGGACAGCGCGGCGGAGGATGCGGCGGAGGACGTAGTTGCGGTCGTTGTTGCCTGGTTGGATGCCGTCAGCGATGGCAAAACTGAGCGTCCGGATGTGGTCGGCGATGACACGAAATGCTATGTCGATAGGCAGTTGAGGGTTGGGAGTTGAGAGTTGAGAGCCGTCTCCCGGCAAGGTGCTGGTGTATTGGCAACCGCTGAGCTTTTCAATTTCGTCGAAGATCGGACGGAAAATATCGGTGTCGTAATTCGAGATTTTTGCGTTGGCGAAATCGGTGAACCCTTTGGTGCCTTGGATAATGCTGGTAACGCGCTCGAAACCCATGCCGGTATCGACGTGCTGGGCGGGCAACGGCGAAAACGTGCCGTCGGGGTTGGCGTTGAATTGGATGAATACGAGGTTCCAAATCTCCATGCAGCGGGCGTCGCCCGTGTTCACGAGGCTGCCTTTGGTGTCGCCTTCGGGGGTAAGGTCGATGTGCAATTCGGAGCACGGACCGCACGGACCGGTCTCGCCCATCATCCAGAAATTATCTTTTTTGTTGCCGTTAACGATGTGAATGGAGGGGTCGAGTCCAGCCGCACGGAATTTTTCGGCCCAAAACCCGTAGGCTTCCTCATCGCGTTCCGCCGGGTCGCCGAGTGTTTGATCGGGATTGTAGATAGTGGCATAGACGCGGTTGGCGGGGAAGCCCCAGCGTTCCACGACGAGTTCCCAGGCCCATGCGATGGCTTCTTTTTTGAAATAATCGCCGAAAGACCAGTTCCCGAGCATCTCGAAAAAAGTGTGGTGATAAGTGTCGAGTCCCACGTCGTCGAGGTCGTTGTGTTTACCTCCGGCCCGAATGCATTTCTGCGTGTCGGCGGCGCGTCCAGGCGTGTAGGGGCACTGGGTTTGACCAAGGAAAATGGGCACAAATTGGTTCATCCCCGCATTCGTGAAAAGCAAATTGGGCGAATCGGGTAGAAGCGACGACGAAGGAACGATGGTATGCTCTTTTTCACGGAAAAAATCGAGGTAACTCTGGCGGATTTGGGTGCTGGTCATCATGGCAGGAGGCCGAATGTAGCGAAGCGGCGCGAAAGGTAAAGAGTGCGCCGGGGAACTCGGCTGAGAAAAAAACGGGAGAAACACCTCGAAAACGCTTTTTCAGCCTTTCCGTAACCTGATTGTGACAAATTAATTCAAAATACCCGTTTGACGACGTGTCGGGATGTGTTAAATAGACAATGTCGTTAAAGAAATTGTGAAATTTTTCACAAACTTCTCTTGCACAACCTAAAAACCGTGCGAATTTCGATATAGATTTCAAGAATTGTTCTGGGGGGAACAGCTGGCCGTCGGACCTTTGGTTCGGCGGCCAGTAACTTTTTAAGGGTATTGATGGATTGTATGGGATCTTACTCTTTGCTCTATTTTTCTTGCCGGATGTCTTTTCCCGGTGAAGTTTTTTCCCAATGTATCGTCCACCTGCCCGCATCCTGGGTTTTGCATTTTTCTGTCTGTTGATGGCCGGTCTGGCTTGGTGGGGATTGCGTTGGTTGGAAGCGGTGCCCAATCGCGTGGTGCTGGCAGCGGAAGCGGCTCTGGAAAAAAAAGCCCGCGCCTTGCGGGAACGTTTTTTTGAAGTGGCAAATTTTCAGCCGCGCGTGCGGGTGAACGAGCGGGTGATCGCCGAAACCACAGCGGAAATCGCCGAGGTGGCAGTGCTGGAGCGCAAAATCGAGGTCGAACGCGAATTTACTCACACCTGGGCGGGCAGCACGAAGCGGATTCGCCTGCGAGGCAACTATGCCGTAAAAAGCGGTTTTAACCTGCTGGAACGTTTTTCGGTGGATGTGGGAAAAGACGGGACTCGAGTGATGATGCCTCCTGCGACCCTGTTATCGATTGAGAATAAGGATTTGAAAGTGGAGGTCCATGAAAACGGGTATTGGAATCCGATTTCGGCTCGCGACATGGAGACATCGGTGACGGCATTGCAAGAGTTAGCCCGCGAAAAAAGCCGGGGATTGCTGGATGAGACGGAGGCCAATTTCCGGGAGCGTCTCAGCCGCGTGCTCGGAGAGGATGTGGAAATCGTGCCGGTTGTGCCTTGAAACGATCCCGCCACGATAGTTTTCCTATATTTCCATGGTTTGATCTTCTGATCTGCTCATCGAAAAAAATCCGCCTTTAGCCTGGTGGATTTTCGCGTAGAATGACGACCGATTTCTGTGCAAAAAAATCTTCCCGCTTCCAGCTCCGCCCCGCCTGCAAAGACCGCCCGGTGGCAGATTATTTCCGCCGGGCTGCTGATTTTGGGTTTTTTAATTTATTTTTTTCAACCGGGCTTTTCCTCCTGGGCTGTGCGCAAGGTTCTCGTCTCCCAGGCACACAAGGCAGGATGGGACCTTGAATTGCAACGCGTGGAAGCCAATTTCTTTTCAGGCAAGGCGGAATTACGCGGCATCCAGGCATCTCCCTCCACTCAAAAGCAAAACCGCCTGCAATGCCAGCGCATCGCGGTGGATTTTTCGCCCTGGCACTTGTTTTTTGATCAGGAAATCTCGCCCACGAAAGAAATTCTCATGAGAAAATGCAGTGTCACTTGGGATTTTGCCTCCCCCCCCGCGGCGGAAAAAGCTTTTGCTGACCCTGTCATCAAACCGGATAAAAGCAGCAGGGCACGTGATTTTTTCCCTGCAAAATGGCTCGTCACCGATTTTTCGCTGGACCTGCGTTGGGAGGGTGGACGTCTGGAGATTTCGGAGGCCGATTTTCATTTCGACACGGATACTACTGGGGCGATCCATTTGCCGCTGATCGAGGCACGGCAAGGTCGTTGGACGAAAAAGTTTGTAAACCTAAAAGGAGTGACGGCGCTCAAAAACCGCGCGTTTTATGTGGGCGGAGTGCGTTTCTCGCCGACTTTGGATTTGGAACGGGCGGCGTTGGATTTTACCCGGCCCGACTTGAAAAAAATCACTTCCGATCTGCAATGGGCAGCCTTTGGCGGGGAGGGTAGGGCGGATATCGAAATCGACCGGCGCAAAGCCGATTTGCAAGTCGAGGCGGCGACATCGTTTTGGAATTTATCGGTCAGCGAGGTGGGGGATTTCCTCGGCAACGACGAATTTGCCGAGGGAACGCTCCACGAAGGCCGGGTGACTTTTCGCGGCAGTCCCGCAGAGCCGTCCCGTGCCACCACAGCCCTGCGAATCAATGCGACAGATTTTCGCTGGCATCAACGGCGATGGAACTCCTTCATTGCCAGTGCTTTACTCGTCAATCGACGGCTGGAGATTCCGCAATTCGATCTGGTGCAGGAAAAAAATAAAATCCGGCTTAAAGGCAATTCCTCACTCCCTGGAAAAGGCTGGGAGATTCCCGAGACGTTCGATCTCCAGGTGCAAGCCGAGATCGACGATCTGCAATCTGCAATCGGGGTTTTTTTTCCAGATCAGGAAGTGGTCAGTGGCGAAGCTTTTTTCGCCGGGGATGTGCGCCGACAAAAAGAGCAGTTTTCGGGTAATTTAAAAATGCGGGGCGGACCTTTGCAAGTGCGCGGAATCGATATCGACCGGGTGCGGGGCGATCTGGCGTTGAACGGCACGGAGATTAGTGCCCGCTCGCTGGAATTTGCCCGCGGAAAGGATTTGGCGACAGGTTGGGCGACGCTCAATCTGAGCCAGCCGCGACGTTATTCGGGCGAAATCGAAACCTCAGCGGCGAATGTCGCGAGTTACGGCCCGATTTTACCGCGCATCATCTCAACCCGCGCCGTTTCGGGAGGCGCAAAATGGTGGTGGAGCGGCGACGGCAGCGTGGCGGCTCATTCCGGTGCCTTCAAAGTAAAACTGAACGATTTTATCCTTTCGCAAGGCCCAAGCGCAGTGCCCATCGACGTGGAAAGTTATGGCTCCTATTCCCCGGCTGGCATCACTTTAAATCAATTGATCGTGCAACGCCCCAATGCCCGGTTGGAAACAGCCGTCTTCGTCCGCACAGATTCGGTCGAACTTCGCAACCTGCAAATCAGCGGAAGTCGCTCCTCAGAAATCACCGGCGACATTACTCTCCCCGTCAATATTCTCGCTGCCTTGGAGACACCGACTTGGACGGCATTTTACGACTCCCAAGCCGTGGCTAGCGGCAGGATTACCGGTGAAAAAGTCGCCCTCAGCGAAATTGGCGAACTCACCGGCACCCTCTGGCCCGTGCGCGGGCGGGCGGATTTTGATCTCACTCTCGACGGCCCCTGGGAGGCTTTGAAAGGAAGCCTCGCTCTCGCTCTGAGCGATTTTTCCTTTGAAAATCGCTGGCTCATTTCCACGCTTTCTTTGGACGCCAGCCATTCGGACAATCACCTCCAGATCCAAGCCCGGATTCATCCCGAGAAAGACCGCGACCGTCTCCTGACCGACATCCGTCTGCCCACCGCGTTTACGCCGGCCAATCTGGCGGCAGGAAGCTGGCTGGATCGGGAAAAACCTCTCACCGGCACCCTCGAAGCCACACGTTTCGACACGGTAAAATGGCATCCCTGGGTGGTGGCGTCGCGTCCTTTTTCGGGCGAATTTTCCGCTCGCACCACCCTTGAAGGCACCCTGGCACAACCGATTTTTGCCGGCACGGTCACCGCCCAAAATCTTAATTGGCAACCTTCCTGGCTCCCTGCACCTCTCCAAAAAATCCAAGGCCCCTTCACCGTGACCCGGGATCAGATCCAAACCGACCGTCTCACCGGTCTTTATCGCGGCGGCACTTGGGAACTGAGCGGTCTGGCCGGGGCCGCCACCGATCTGGTCATAGACGGGAAAAACCTCACTTTGTCGGCTTCCGACGATCCTTCGGAGGCGGTGGTCTCCGGTTCGGTTCGCTGGCAACGCACCCCGGAAGACAATTTTCTCACCGGACGTTTAACCTTCCAAAATGCGGTCCTGCACCGGGATCTTTCGCTCTCCGAGACTCTCCCCGAACTGGCGCCGCGCCATCCCTTTCGACTCCCCTGGGTGCCGCCCGACTGGCAAATTGATCTCCTCGTAAAAAGCGAATCTCCAATCGATCTCCGCGGACGCATCGCCCAATGGCAACTCACCCCCGAGCTGCGGCTTACCGGCACCGGCAAGGCTCCACTCTTGCAAGGCCAAATCCAGCTCAACCAGATTTTTACCGGTTTGGAAAAGGCTGTCTCCGAGATCTTTATCTTCACCCACACACCACTCGAAGCCGGCACTTCCGCGCAATGGCCGGTGGAACCAAAAAAAGAATCTGCCACCCTCGATTTCGACCTCGTGAATTTCGCTCCAGCACCGATTCTCCGGCTGGAAATCCTTCCGCTTGCCCCCCAACCCACTGTCGTACATTGAACGTTTCTCTTTCCCGCCAAGTCCCAACTAGAGACCTATGAGTTCCTCTATTTCCGTGCCGCCGCCGCTACCGCATTCCGTTCCACCACCGGTGCCTCGCACCATTGCCTCCGCTCCAGCCCGGGTCGAGCGTGAACGCGGCATTTTCGTAGGCAACATTCGCGGCATCGCTTTTTATCTCGATGCCAGTTGGTTTCTGCTCCTGGGCCTTGTCATCTGGTCACTTGCCTCGGCTTATTTTCCGTATTATCTGCCCGGGGAAACCACGCTTTTCTATTTCGGTCTCAGCGCCATCTCCGCCCTGGTTTTTTATCTCAGCCTGCTCCTCCACGAGTTGGGCCACAGCGTGGTCAGCCAGCAATGCGGCATACCAGTCCCGCGCATTACCCTCAGCTTTATCGGTGGCGTCGCCGAAATCTCCCGCGAACCTGACGATGCCCGCTCCGAATTAAAAATCGCCCTTGGCGGCCCCGCTGTCACCGTCGTTCTCATCCTCGTTTATTACGGTGCCAGCCTGGCCGGGGAACTTCTCCAGGCAGGCGCTGTCGCACAAATGTTTCACTGGCTGGCCATCGCCAACCTCTTTCTCCTCTGCTTTAACGCCATCCCAGGCTATCCGCTCGACGGTGGCCGCGTCTTTCGCGCCCTCATCTGGATGAAAACCGGACGTCTCCAGCACGCCACTTACATTAGCTCGCGCGTCGGCATCGTCTTCGCCTGGGGATTGATGATTGCCGGCGTTTTTCTGCTTTTTAAATCACCCATCCAAGCCTTTGTCTTCTTCCTCATCGGCACTTTTCTAAAAAATGCAGCCGCCCAAGGCTACGAAGCCGCTGTGCAAAAAGAAACGCTCGGCAAAACCGCCATCCGCGAAGTCATGACCTCCGAGCCAGTCATCGTCCCCAGCCATCTGCCGCTCAATCTCGTCGTGGACGATTACTTTTTTACCTCGCACCACAGCGCGTATCCGGTCTGCGACAGCGACGGCACTTTTCTCGGCATTCTGCGCCTCAAACAAGTGACCACCGTGCCCAAGGAACGCTGGCCTTACACCACGGCCCGCGACATCCTCGATCCAGGCGACGCCTTGGATAGCGCCATCGCCCCCGATGCCAGCGCCACCGAAGTCGCCCAACAAATGGCGTCCGGCGGCAGTGGACGCCTGGCCGTGCTGGAAAATGGACGCATCATTGGTTTGGTCACCCGTCACGACATCTTCCGCACCGTCCAGATTCGCAGCGAATTAGCCTGACGAAATTGCAAAGCTTAGCAGGAGTCGGAAGACTTACCTGCGGCGGCTCCCGTGGCTGAAATGGCTCCGCCCTCCATCTGCAATCTGACGAAGAATTTCGCCAATGGGTCTGGGCGAATCAGCGGAAAAAAACCTCCCACGCATGGGCTAGAAAAAACATTTTCTCACGCGGAAGCGTCTCCGGCGCAGCTCCAATAATGGGCCGTAACGCCGTCATCATTTGCAGCGAGACGAGTAGATACACGATCATCCAGACACGCAATGGCCCCCTCCCGGCGCTGGCGGTGGATTCCTGACTGCGCCCCATTAACCGAAGACCAAAATGGAGTGCCACCCCCCAAAAAAGGAGATGCAAAAACGCCATCAATCCCACTGCGTCGGTGGACTGTGAAAAAATCCAGGCCACCGGCGCGAAACCGATTAATAACACTGCGGTAAGTGCAGCTTGAGCGAGCAGTTCTCCTCCCACCCCTCGCAAACTCACGTCGGCTCCTCCGAGGCATTGTAAAATATAAAGACTGGGCAGACAAATGGCCGCCGCAATCAACGAACCGGTGACGATTTTGAGCGGAGCGATCAGAAATTGTTCACCCCCTGTGAGACTTCCCACGACGACTCCATGGATGGCGAGGGAAATAGCCATGAGCAGGAACAATCCGGCGAAAATCGTCCCAGAGCGTTTGCCTTGCAGTTCGTAGAGAATGCGTCCGGGATTTTTCAGTAAACACGCGAGAATGGCGAAGGGGTGGGCCACTTCCTGCATAGGTTGGAGCTGATACCGCAGATCGATGGGATCATTAAAGTTTTCCTCAGTTTCAGATAAGAGGTCGATTTCGGGTTCGGATTCGTTTTGCATGGTTGGTTTTGGGTTGTTTTAGCGGAGTAATTGAAGAAGACTTTCCCAGACGGCCTCGAAGAAATTACCGCGCAGCGGTTCGGTGGAAAAGAAAGTGAGCGGCGACACCGTGGAACCGATCCACGGACGTAAAATCCAGGAAATCTGGCTGCCCAGAAGCAGGTTGCTCCCCAGCCAGATCCAAAGAATGAGGGTGGCCTTGGGCCGGCTGCCAGTGAGGTGGAAAATGAGCAGCCAGAGTCGTCGATTGGCCACGATGCCGGCCAGGGCAATGGCGACGACATGGGTAAGGAGGGTAAAATTTTTACCGGTCAACGCCAGCGGATCGTCCGGCGCGGGAAGATTCCACCAGACGAATTGCAACACGGGCGCAAACGCGGCAAGCAGGAGACCCATGCTCGTGAAACTCATCAGAATAATGAGGGTGGACTGTCGAAATCCCAGGCCCAGGCCGAGCGCATGGGCCAGGCTTCCATTCAGCAACGCATTGGCAGCGCAGGTGAGGAGAACCACCACCGGAAACTTGAGGGCGGTGTAAACACTCTGGAGTTCACTCCGCCAAAGGCCAAAAGTGGAGCCATAAAAGGCGCAGGTGAGGAAGGTCACTCCTCCTAACCAGATAATTCGTCGCAGGGTCGCCTGCGCGATCCACTCGGCCAGGATTCTCTCATCCCCGGTCAGCAACGCTTTTAACAAATGGTTGGCAGATAACATTGCCTGCCAACCTAAAATGCAAACATGGAGCCATGATGAAGTGGGGGTGAATTTTCCATGAAGTCTCCCGCCTGCGGTGATTTCCATGGGTGTCTGGAATTTTTTTGTCTAAGATCCGGGACGTTCGCGCGTCTTCCTAGTTGGTTCATTATGAAAAAAGCCTCCGCTCTCCTCGTTGTTGTTTTACCCATTTATATGGCATTTTTTAACCTTTCCCTCGTAGCCGCCCCCCACGAAAAAGAATGGAAAGCTGTGGAGGAAGCCATGGGAAAAGGTCTCCCCAAATCCGCTCTGGAAAAACTTCAACCCCTTCTCGACGCCTCCCTGGCGGCGGGCGATTTCGATACCGCCGCTCGCGCCATCGGCAGAAAAATTACCATCCAAGCCGAAATCGAAGGCAATCGTCCCGAGGAAAAAATCACCCGGATCGATGCGGAACTAGCCACCGCTCCGCAAGCCATCCGCCCGGTGCTTCTCACCCTCCGCGCCTGGTGGATTTATCAGTATTATCAGCAAAATCGCCATCGTTTTATGGAGCGCACCACCACGGCGGAATCGCCAGGGGACGATTTCAAGGCCTGGGATTTGCCCCGCATTCTCAAAGAAATCCGCTCCTCTTTCGACGCTGCACTCGCGGAGAGCGATGCGCTCAAACGCATCCCGGTTTCCGATTACCGTTTTTTTCTTAATGCCAGCAACTTGCCCGAGTCTTATCGACCCACGCTTTACGATGTCATCGCCCAGGAGGCACTCGCCTTTTTCAATGTCGCCGAACTGGCTGGCTCCCTGCCCGAGGATGGGTTTGTGCTCCAGGCCGATTCTCCGATTCTCGATGACGCGCAGGCTTTTTTAGCCTGGAAACCAGAAACAACCGATAGCGCTTCCCTCGATTTTCGTGCAGTGCAAATTTATCAGGATCTCCTCCGTTTTCATCGGGACGACAAGGATCGGAATGCGTTCCTCGATATCGATCTATCCCGCATCACTTGGGGGTTGCAAACTGCAGCAGGCGAGAACGCTCAAGAACGGGGGCGCGCCGCTCTCGAACGCTTCGCCAGGGAGCACGCCGGCCATGAACTCTCCGCCCTCGCCCTGCATACCCTGGCCACGACCCATCAGGCGAACGATCCTTTGCGGGCACATACTCTCGCTTTGGAAGGATCGAAGGCATTTCCCGAATCTCCCTTCGGCAAACTCTGCTGGAATCTTGCCAAGTCCATTGAGACGCCCTCCATGACTTTACAAACAGAACGGGTCTGGAACTCAGCGACGCCCGAGTTTGTTTTGGAATATAAAAATCTGCGCGAAATTCATTTTCGTCTCGTGAGCCAGAATTGGAATGCCAACGCCCAGAATCGCCGTTACTGGAATCCGGAGCAGGCCGATCATCAGAAAATCGACACCCTGCTCCGTGCCACACCCGAACGCGCCTGGAAAATCGATCTTGCCGCCACGCCCGACTTCAAGGAACGCGCCCTTCCGTTATCCACCCCCGGGAAAATCAAACCCGGTTTTTATTTTCTAATCGCCAGTGCGCACCCTGATTTTAAAGAAAAAGACACCCCGATCTGCGTCGCCGCCGTCTGGGTTACTGACCTTGCCCTGGTCGTTCGCCCCAACGAAAATCGGATCGAAGGTTTCGTGCTCCACGCGGTAACGGGCGAGCCGGTGATCGCTGCCACAATTCAGGAATGGCATTACACCGACAACGGAAAACGCCGGGCAGGAAACGTCACTGCGACGGATCGAAACGGTTTTTTCGCCTTCACTCCAGGCGAACGTCATCGCTCCAGTTTCCTCAAAGCGAGCGGCCAAATCGACGGGATAAACCATTCAATCACCTCGCTCCAGGAAGTCTCGCCCCAGTGGTGGTCGCGGCCCACGGAATATCCCGAGCACGTCTTTTTCTTCACCGACCGCACTCTTTATCGTCCAGGCCAGGCGATTCACTACAAAGGCATCGCCCTCCATGCCGCAAAGGGCTCGAACGAATACAAAACCCTTGCCGGACGCAAAGTCAGCGTCCTTTTTGAAGATGCCAACGGCAAGGAAATTCAAACAGTCGAGCACGTTGCCAACGTCCGCGGTTCGTTCGCTGGCACGTTCACCGCCCCGCGCGACCGGCTGATGGGCTTGATGAAAATCCGTGTCCCTGGCACCCCTTACAGCAGCACCTCCATCAGTGTGGAAGAGTATAAACGTCCGAAATTTCACACCGCGATCGATGCGCCCACCGAGCCTGCCCAGCTCAACCGGCAAGTTGCAGTCCGGGGTCAGGCCGCCACGTATGCCGACGCGCCCGTCGATGGTGCCAAAGTCTCCTGGCGGGTCACTCGCGTAGTCGAATGGCCGCTCTGGTGCCGCTTTTTTTTTCCACCCCAAAATGCGGCCCAGGAAATCGCCCACGGCATCACCACCACCGCTGCGGATGGTTCCTACGACATCCGTTTTCAAGCCCGGCCCGATCCCTTGGCCAATGCAAAAAATGAGCCAATCTTCACCTTCGCAGTGCGGGCCGACATCACAGATTCCGCCGGTGAAACCCGTTCGGCAGAACGCTTCGTGAAAGTCGGCTTTACCACCCTCCAGGCAAATCTCACGGCCAAAGAATGGCAGACCCCAGGCCAACCGGTTGAGCTGTCCGTTGGCACAACCTCTCTGGATGGTGAACCCCGCGCCGCCTCGGGCAAAGTGCGAATCCACCCTCTTATCCAGCCAGATCAGGTGCAGCGTCCCACTTTGCAATCGCAGCAATTTCGCTGGGCGGGTTTCGGGAAGTCTGACGAAAAACCCGATCTCTCCAACCCGGAATTTTGGGAGATCGGCGAAAAAATCCTTGAACTCCCCTTCCAAACCACGGAGGGCCAGACCAAAATCGTCACCCCGCTGCCCGCGGGCATTTACCGGGCTATTTTGGAGACCAAAGACGAGAACGGCACCCCTGTTAGCAGCCGCCTGACTCTGCGCGTGATCGATCCTGCAGCGAAGCGGTTGCCGATCAAAATCCCTCATTTGCTCACCGCCGAAAATTGGACCTTAGCTCCCGGCGATAAACTCCGCGCCCTTTGGGCGACTGGCTACGAACGCGGAGGCGCCTACGTCGAAATCTCGCAGGAAGGCAGGGTCTTGCAAAGTTTTTGGACCGATCCAGAGGCCACCCAACAAATCATCGAATACCCCATTAGCGAGGAATTGCGCGGAGGCTTTACCCTGCAAATTACCCGTGTGCAGGAAAACCGGGCCATGCTCGAAGCCCGGCAGATCCAAGTGCCTTGGACCCAGAAAAAACTCACTCTCAAATGGGAACATTTCACCTCCAAACTGCTGCCCGGTGCCAAAGAAACCTGGACCGCTGTGATCCAGGGGCCAGACGCGGAAGTGGCTGCGGCTGAGTTTGTCGCCACCCTTTACGATGCCTCCCTCGATCAATTCAAACCCTGGAATTGGATGAGCGATTTCCCGGTCTTTCGCTCCGAAAATGTTCGCGACCCCGGCCAATTTCAGAACGACCTGCGCCCGCTGCGACAGATGAAAGGCGGTTTCCAGACCAAGTCCAAACCTGTGGCCATAGTTCGTGCAAGATTTCCGATTCAACTAACGCAGAACTCCTGGATTTTTACCGGTGGGTGGAGAATGGGCTCCAGAGGAGGCACCAGCAATGGTCTCCTAAATCGACTGGTAGCGCCGGAAGGTGCTTCGTTGGACGACATGTCTGCTCCCATGCCCGCGGCAGCTCCCATGCAGGCTGATGAGCTAAATAAAGATAAATCTGCCACTAACAAGGACACCACTCCCTCCAGCGGTCCCACGATTGATCCCTCACAGGTTGCCGCCCGCAAAAATCTTAACGAAACCGTTTTTTTCTTTCCGCAACTGACCACCGATGCCGCCGGTGTCATCCGCATGGAATTCACCGTGCCCGAGGCGCTGACCACCTGGCGTTTTCTCGGTTTTGCCCACGACACCGGCCTGCGTTCGGGTCTGTTGGAAGGCAAAATGGTCACCGCCAAAGATCTCATGGTGCAGCCCAACCCACCGCGTTTTCTCCGCGAAGGCGATACGGTTGAGTTCACGGTAAAAATCACCAATCGCTCCGAACAAACTCAGACTGGCAAAGCGCAGCTCCATTTTAACGAAGCCGAGACCGGTCAACCCGCCGAGACTGCCCTGGGTCTCACCGAGCTTTCCCAAGACTTTGCCATTCCAGCCAAGCAATCCCGCACCCTTAGTTGGCGCATCAGCGTGCCCGATGGCCTCGGTTTTCTCACTTACAAAGCGGTGGCCGCGACCGATACCGTTTCCGATGGCGAAGAAGGCTGGCTCCCGGTGCTCTCCCGTCGCGTGCTGGTCACCGAATCTCTCCCCCTGCCCATGCGCGGTCCCGGCACGAAGACTTTTACCTTCCAAAAACTGCTCGATTCCAAAAAATCCGACACTCTGCAACACCGCAATCTGGTCGTGCAAATGGTCTCCAATCCCGCCTGGTATGCCGTGATGGCGCTGCCTTATTTGATGGAATATCCCTTCGAATGCAACGAACAGATTTTCAATCGTTTCTACGCCAACACTCTTGCCCGTCACATCGCCGGCAGCGATCCGCTCATTCAACAAGTCTTCGAACAATGGCGTAACACCCCGGCCCTCGATTCGCCTCTCGAAAAAAATCAAGACCTCAAATCTCTTCTGCTCGAAGAGACGCCCTATTATCGCGACGCCAAGAATGAAAGCCAGGCCCGCCGCAATGTCGGCATCCTTTTTGACGAGGCCCGCCTGAACTCCGAAACCGAGCGCGCCTTGCAAAAACTGCGCACCGCCCAATATCCCGACGGCGCCTGGCCCTGGTTTCCCGGCGGACGCGGAGACGATTTTATCACTCTCTACATTACCAGCGGTTTCGCCCGGCTGCGTCACCTCGGTGCTTCTGTGAATATCGAACCCGCCCTCCTCGCTTTAAACCGGCTCGACGCCTGGATCGCCGAGGAATATCAGGACCTGAAGAGCACCAACAAGGCTTGGAAAAATCACGTGCCCACCTCCATCGAAGCCTTCTATCTCTACACGCGCAGCTTTTTCTTGAAAGATCGGGAGATCCCCGCAGGCAGTCGCGAAGCCGTCGATTTTTATCTGGCCCAAGCCAAAAAACACTGGCTCCAAACCGGCAGTCGCCTCACCCAGGGGCACCTTGCCCTCGCCCTCAAACGCTTTGGCGATCAGACCACCCCCACCGCCATCATGGCCTCCCTCAAGGAACGCAGCGTGAGCACCGAAGAAATGGGGATGTTCTGGAAAGACAGCTCCCCAAGCTGGTGGTGGAACCGTGCCCCCATCGAAACCCAGGCGCTGCTCATCGAAGCCTTCGATGAAGTCACTGGCGACCTCACCTCCGTGGAGGAATGCCGCGTCTGGTTGCTGAAACAAAAGCAAACCCAAAACTGGAAAACCACCAAGTCCACCGCCGACGCCATCTACGCCCTTCTGCTTCGCGGCAAGGACATTCTCCAGCGCAGCGATCTCGTCGAAGTAAGCCTCGGCGGCACAAACATTACCCCCACCGCCAGCAACGAGGCGGGCACGGGTGCTTACGAAAAACGGTTTGCCCTCGATGCCATTCAGCCGGCCATGGGCAACATCACTGTCGTAAAAAAAGACGAAGGCGTGGCTTGGGGCGGCATTCATTGGCAATACCTGGAAGACATTGCCAAAATCACCCCCCGCGAGGGAACTCCGCTCAAGCTCACCAAACAGGTTTTTATCCGCCGCAACACCCCGCAGGGACCCACTTTGCAGGCTCTCACCGGCCCGGTTGCGCCGGGCGATGAATTGATCATCCGGGTGGAACTTCGCGTGGATCGCGCCATGGAATACATCCATCTCAAAGATCAGCGCGGGAGCGGCACGGAGCCGGTGAACGTTATTTCCGGACGCCGTTTCCAGGATGGATTGAGCTACTACGAATCAACTCGCGACACGGCGAGTCATTTCTTTATCGAGCATCTTCCCGAGGGCACTTATGTCTTTGAATATCCGGTGCGCGTGCAACTCCGGGGTGACTATCAAACCGGGATCGCTGAGGTGCAATGCATGTATGCCCCCGAGTTTAACAGCCACTCAGCCAGCATACGCTTGCAAGTGCAGTAACCCATCCAAAAACTACACTGTTAACTGCTCTATCAAAATCCAAAAATTATGCTTAATAAAAGACCCGTTCCTTAGCTTGCGTGAGGAATTAGCAATGGGAAAAAAGGCGGCACCCATCGCGCCATTAGTCCAAAGATGTTGACTGACCCCGAACGCGCACGGCTCAACGCGGTCCGATGGGATTTCGGCGCAGGTCACGCATTGTTTTCAACTCGCCGATGTCAAGGCCGCGCAAGGGCTTGGCGCCCGATTTCCGGGTTGCTCCAAATCGACTTCGTTCCGTCACAAACACCTCGTTGACGAAACTCTTCCCGCCAAACACCAGGCCATCACTAAAATAGCGCACCCGGCAACGCAGCAATTCCCAGCGGCTGAGTTTGCCTTTATTAGCGATCACCGCTGCAATCTCTTCCTCGGTAAATCCTCGACGGAGGGGATTCCCTTCCTCCGACAATGCCCCCTCCTGACCCTGATTGTAGGCAAGCAATCGATATCGGGACAAAACCCAGTCCCGTTCTTCCCGCGACAGTTCGTCTGAGCTCTGCGCACTTTCTGTTTTGGCAAGTCGAGTGTTTCCAAACATTGCTTCCCAGGTGTCCACCACCGTTTTGAGACCTGTGAGCGCTTCTCTTTTTCCTCCCACGGCTTCTCCGTAGCCGCTCCAGCGGTAATCTTTTGGATCGTCCACCATCCCGGCACGCACCGGGTTGAGATCGATGTAGGCTGACATCAGGGTCAAAGCTTCGCCGCGTGCCTCCACCAGCACGCTTTTAAAGCGGTCTTCCCAGAGTGTCCCCACTCGTTTCTGGCTGCGATTATACCACTGGGTAAAGCGTCCTTTAAGCAGTTTCATGTAGTTGCTCAGATCGAACATCCGGGCATAGATTTTCTCTTTGATCGCATCGGCCTCGGCATGAGCGTTGTTCTTGCGCAGGGAATCGAGTTTTTCACGTAAGGTGTTGATTTCCAGGGGGCTGTTAACGGGTTTGAGACGTTCCAGAAGGTCATCATCGGAGAGGAAAAAACCATCGGGTCGCTTGGGTATTTCGAGCAGAAGGTGGAAGTGATTGGACATCACGCAGAAGGTCATGAGGCGCAGGCCGCAGAAAGTTTCATAAAGCCGCATCAGTCGAACAAAGTATTCTTTTTGGGCATCGCCAAAGATGAATTGCCGATCCACCACGCGCGAGACGCAGTGATAATAAGAAACCTCCAGGTGAGGGGCGGCTTTAAGTCGTTTCTGTCGCATGAGAATAATCAATAGCGCCTCCAAAAAACGAG